>CAUJGH010000274.1 GCA_963169575.1 Myxococcota bacterium
CTCGACCGATTCCGGTAGCGGCCTTCTGCGCAGCCCTCCCGAATCGACTCCGTGAAAACACCGAGCCGATCCGCGAATCGATCTCGCCCGATCCGAAATTCGCGCGGGCGCGTTCAGGGACGCACGTGCGCGGCCGATCGGCGGTTTCGTCGGATCGATGCCGTGATATGGTGTGCGCCGCGCGCGCCTGCCGTGGGAGTCGATCCGGATCTCTGCGAGCCCGGTCGCTTCGTCTTCGTCGTCCGCGCACGATCGCGTGCGGACGATCGCGATCGGTCCGTGCCCGCTTTCGAAGGGAGACCCGATGCCTCGTTCGTTCCGCCTGCGTCCCGTCCTCGTCGTGATCGCGCTCCTCTGCTGGGCGCTTCCCGCCCTGGCCGAGGGCGGAGCGCGCCCGCCGATTCCGAGCGTGGGCGGCATCCCCATCGACTTCATCCTGTTCGGCATGACGCTGATCGGCGTCGCGCTCTTCCATCACTACACGCTCCAGGTCGCGGCGACGGGCCTGACGGTGATCTCCCTCTACAACATCTTCTTCAGCAGCTTCAAGCACGGCATCGGCATCGCGGGCTTCTTCAGCCATCTCGGCCACGAATGGGTCATCATCGTCAATCTCTTCTGCCTGCTGACGGGCTTCGCCCTGCTCGCGAACCACTTCGAGGAGAGCGAGCTCCCGAAGCTCCTGCCGAAGTTCCTGCCCGACGACTGGAAGGGCGCCTTCGCGCTGCTCGTGATGTGCTTCTTCATGTCGGCCTTCCTCGACAACATCGCAGCCGCGATGATCGGCGGCGCGATCGCACAGACCGTCTTCAACCGGCGGGTCCATGTGGGCTACATCGCGGCGATCGTGGCGGCATCGAACGCGGGCGGCGCGGGCAGCGTCGTCGGCGACACGACGACGACCATGATGTGGATCAGCGGGATCTCGCCGATCGCCGTCCTTCCGGCCTTCCTCGCCGCGGGTGTCGCGCTCGTCGTCTTCGGGATCCCGGCCGCGCTCCAGCAGCATCGGCACTCGCCGATCGTGAAGGATCCGCCGGAGAACCTGCACGTCGACTGGTCGCGCATGGGCGTCGTCGGCGTGATCCTGGCGGCGGCGATCAGCGTCAACGTCTTCGTGAACCTGAAGCTCGGCGAGGACGCCGAGTCCCTGCCGTTCATCGGCGTCGCGGTCTGGGCGGCGATCCTCGTGACGGCGCCCTGGCGCAAGCCGACCTGGTCGCTCCTGCCCGAGGCGGCGAAGGGCTCCGCCTTCCTGCTCGCGCTGGTCCTCTCGGCGACGATGATGCCGGTCGAGAAGCTGCCGGCCGCGGCCTGGCCGACGGCCCTGGGCCTCGGCTTCCTCTCGTCGATCTTCGACAACATTCCGCTGACGGCGCTCGCCATCAAACAGGGCGGCTACGACTGGGGCATGCTCGCCTATACCGTCGGCTTCGGCGGCTCGATGATCTGGTTCGGCTCCTCCGCCGGCGTCGCGATCTCGAATCTCTATCCCGAGGCGAAGTCGGTCGGCCGCTGGGTCACGAGCGGCTGGCACGTTCCGATCGGCTACGTGGCCGGCTTCTTCGTGATGCTCGGGCTGCTGGGCTGGCATCCGACGGACAAGCGGCACGTCGAGCCCTCCGCCCACGAAACGCACGGCACCGCTGCCCCGGCGAGCGCCCGCGACGCGCAGGATGCCGAAGGGGCTCGCGACGTCCTGGACGCGCAGGTCGCCCTGGCGCCCGCGGTGGTCGACGCCGGGCGCTGACGCTTCGACGCGCCCTGGTCTCGGGGATTTCCTGCTCCGGGATCCGGCATCTTCGGATGCCGGATCCCGATCCCGTTCGTCCGATTCCATGATCGTTTGCGCGCGGCGCCGGCCCCGGATCAGCACATCGCTGTGGGGGGGCACGCCGTTTCGTCGACGGATCGATGGGGCGGGCGCCGAGCGCACCCGTCTCCGAAGGGGACTTCCATGCGTCGCTTTGCGGGGCTGCGTTCGTTTCTCGTTCTGGCAGTCTTGATCTCGATGGAGGCGTCGGCAGCGGCCGAAGCGCTCGAGCGGCCGCCACTTCCGGCGGTCGCCGGTATTCCGATCGATTTCGTCCTGTTCGCCCTGACCCTGCTCGGGGTCGCGCTCTTCCACCACAAGACGCTCCAGGTCGCCCTGACCGGCCTCTCGGTCATCACGCTCTACAACCTCCTCTTCAGCAGCTTCAAGCACGGCACCGGCCTCGCGGGACTGTTCTCGCATCTCGGCCATGAATGGGTCGTCGTCGTCAATCTCTTCTGTCTGCTGACGGGCTTCGCGCTGCTCGCGAACCATTTCGAGGAGAGCGAGCTTCCGAAGCTCCTTCCCAAATACCTCCCGGACGATTGGAAGGGCGGCTTCGCGCTGCTGGCGATGGTCTTCGTCCTATCTTCCTTCCTCGACAACATCGCGGCGGCGATGATCGGCGGCGCGATGGCACAGACCGTCTTCGCGCGGCGCGTCCACATCGGCTACATCGCGGCGATCGTCGCGGCTTCGAATGCCGGAGGCTCCGGCAGCGTCGTCGGCGATACGACGACGACGATGATGTGGATCAGCGGAATCTCGCCCGCGGCGGTCGTGCATGCCTACGTCGCGGCGGTGGTCGCGCTCGTCGTCTTCGGGATCCCCGCCGCATTCCAGCAGCAGAAGCATTCGCCGATCGTGAAGGACGCACCGACGGGGCTCCACATCGACTGGTCCCGGATGGGCGTCGTCGCCGTCATCCTCGCCGCCGCGATCGCGACGAATCTGCTCGTCAATCTCCACTATCCCGAAGACGCCGAATCGTTCCCGTTCATCGGCGTCGCGGTCTGGGCGGCGATCCTCGCGACTTCGCCCTGGCGCAGGCCGACCTGGTCGCTCCTGCCCGACGCGGCGAAGGGCTCCGCCTTCCTGCTCGCGCTGGTCCTCTCGGCGACGATGATGCCGGTCGAGAAGCTGCCGGCCGCGGCCTGGCAGACGGCCTTCGGGCTCGGCTTCCTCTCCTCCGTCTTCGACAACATCCCGCTGACGGCGCTGGCCATCAAACAGGGCGGCTACGACTGGGGCATGCTCGCCTACACGGTCGGCTTCGGCGGCTCGATGATCTGGTTCGGCTCTTCGTCGGGCGTCGCGATCTCGAACATGTATCCCGAGGCGCGTTCGGTCGGTCGCTGGATCCGAAGCGGCTGGCATGTCGCGCTCGGCTATGTCGTCGGATTCTTCGTGCTGCTCGCGCTGATGGGATGGCATCCGCAGGCAGAGGGAAGGGCGCATCCGGTGGACGTCCCGGGCGAGGCCGCGGCGAGCCCGGCGCCGGCGTCCGTTCACTGCGGCCCGGGTTCAGCCGCCGGCGCTCGCCTGCGCGGGCGCCGGCGCGCCGGCCTCTTCGATGCCCAGCGACTGCGCTTCGATGAAGACGTCCATCTGCTGGCCGACGAAGGGGGCGCTCTCTCCCGGCGCGAGCGCATAGATCACCTCGAGCACGCGGGTGTCGACGCGCTCGGTCCCGTCGCCCGTCAGGGCGCGCTTGGGCCGCACCAGCGGCTCGAATCGCACGAACTCGAGCGGGAAGCGTCGGGCGGCGTCCCCGCGAAGGTTGGCTTGCGCGGCGGCGCCCGCTCGGACGCGGTGGGCGTCGGTCTGATCGATCTCGACGCGGACGTGGAGCCGGCTGTCGTCGCCGACGACGACGAGCGGTGTCGCCAGCGGCCCCGCCTGCGCGAACTCCCCGGGCCGGACCTCGACGCGCCAGACACGACCGCTGATCGGGCTCGTCACCCGCAAACGATCGAGCTCCGTCCGGATCATGCCGACCCGGGCGCGGGCTTCGCCGAGTCGGGTGCGCGCAGCCTCGACGCCGAATCGCCTGCGAGTCGCCTCCGCGTCGCTCGTCGCCTTCTGCTCGAAGCTGGCTTGCGCACGTTCGAACTGGTCGCGGGCATCGGCGAGCGCGACCTCCGCGGACTCCGTCTGTGCCTGCGCGAGCGCGAGCTCGGCGCGGGCTGCGCGGTCGTCGATCGTGAAGAGGGGAGCGCCTGCGGCGACGCGATCGCCGGCCTGGACGTGGACGGTGGTCACCACGCCGGGCAGCGAAGTCCCGACCTCGATCGCTTCGCCCCGGGGCTCGACGACGCCGACGCCGGCGACCGAGGCGGGAAAGGCGCTCGAAGGCGCGGGGAGCGGGGGCGCCGCCGTGCTGCGCTCGGGCTGGGAGAGCGTCGTCGCGAGCGCGAATCCGAAGAGCGCGAGCGCGACGAGCGGAAGACCGAATCGGACGACGATTCCTTCAG
>CAUJGH010000275.1 GCA_963169575.1 Myxococcota bacterium
TCGCGCGGGCGATCGCCGCCGAGCGGAGCGATCTGCGGCCGCGGGAGTTCGCGCTCCTGAACCGGCTCCATCAATTCGGGCAGCTGACCCAGGTCGAGCTCGCCTCGCTGACCTACAAGGACAAGCCGGCCGTGACGCGGATGCTCGATCGCCTGATCGAACGCGGACTCGTCCGCAAGCAGACGTCGACGCGCGACCGCCGGGCCTATCTGGTCTCGTTGACGGCGAAGGGCGAGGCGCTTCGGGATGCCATCGTGCCGCGCGCGGTGAGCTATCTCGAGCAGGCGTGCGCCGGCGTGCGCGCGCGCGATCTCGAGGTCACGGTCGCGACGCTCCGGGCGATCTCGGATCGTCTATGACGCGGGAGGCCGAGCCTTCGGTCGATTCGGATCGCGCGGCTCTCGATCCCCGGTGGGCTGCGAAACGACGAGGAAGAGGAGTCAGAAGATGAAGTCCACGGCCGATTCGAGCGCTGCGGCGCTCCCGATCCCGAACGGCTGGTTCGCCGTCGCCGTCGGCGACGAGATCGCGAAGGGCGAGGTCGCGATCCGGCGTTATTTCGGACGGGAACTGGTCGTCTTCCGGACCGGGAGCGGCGTCGTCTCGGTCTTCGATCCCTACTGCCCCCATCTCGGCGCGCATCTCGGTCATGGCGGCCGCGTCGAAGGCGAGCGCCTGCGCTGTCCCTTTCACGGCTGGGCCTTCGACGTCGAGGGGACGTGTCGCGAGATCGCCTATGCGAAGCGGATTCCCGAGAGCGCGCGGGTGAAGAAATGGCCGACCCTCGAACGCAACGGCTTCGTATTCGTCTGGCACGATCCGGCGGGCAGCGCGCCCTGGTTCGAGATCCCCGAGGTCGCCGAGGCCTCGAGCCCCGACTGGTCGACCCATCAGCGCTACGACTGGACGATCCGCGCCCACGGGCAGGAGCTCGGCGAGAACGGCGTCGATCCCGCGCATTTCCGCTTCGTCCACGGCACGCTGAACGTCCCGAACATGGAAGCGAAGGAGGACGGCCCCCATCGAACCGCCTTCCAGCCGGTCGAGATGAAGACGCCGCGGGGCGAGGTCAAGGGCGGCATCGAGTCGCGCTCGTTCGGCATGGGTTTCTCGGCGACGCGCTTCACGGGCATCTGCGAGACGCTCGAGCTCGCGACGTCGACCCCGATCGACGCCGGCACGACCCACGTCCGCTATGCATTCACCCAGCCCCGCGTGAACGGCGCGGATCCGAAGGGCGGCGTCGCGGCGGCGATCATCCGCGACATCGTGAAGCAGACGAACGAAGACGTGCCGATCTGGGAGAACAAGATCTATCGTGAGCGCCCCGTGCTCTGCGAGGGCGACGGCCCGATCGCCGAGTACCGCCGCTGGTGCCGGCAGTTCTATCCCGAGGCATAGACGCGCCCGACGCATGGACGGGCGAAGGAGATCCCATGGTCGACGACAATTCAGGCATCGTGTTCACGCATTGGGACACGGAAGAGCGCATCGCGACCACGGCCGGTGAGGCGGCGGCCTGGCGCCTCGGTTACGACGAAGATCCGGTGAAGCCGGGCTTCATGCACGTGCGCTGGGGGCCGAACGAGGGCGCTCCGGAGCATCGCCACAAATCCTGGACCGCGAACGTCGTGCTCTCGGGCCGACTCAAGATCGGGGAGCGCTGGTACGAGCGCGGTGCCGTCGCGCTGATCGAGCCGAACGTCTGGTACGGGCCGCTGCTCGCGGGGCCGGAGGGCGCCGAGCTGCTCGAGATCCACGCGACGATCGCGGGCCTCGAGCCGATCTGGCGAAACCTCGACGATCCGGTCGTGAAGGAGATGCTGCGCTGGGATCGCGAGACGGGGAAGGGCAATTGGCGCTAGCAGCCCCGCTTCCCGAACGGCGCGAAGCGCTCGAGGCCGCGGCCCGAGCGGCGACCGGGCTTTCGGATTTCGGTCCCGACGATCATCGCGAAGGGCTCGCATGCCTGCTCGAAGCGGCGGAGCGGGAATCGAACCTCACGCCCGTCGGCCGCGCCGCGCTCGAGGAGCAGGTCCTGACGGGGCTCGTCGGCCGGCTGCATTCCGATGCGGGCTTCCGCCGCCATCCCGATGTCGATGCCGCCCCGATCGAGCGCCCCCTGCTGATCGTCGGCATGCCGCGCACCGCCTCGACGACGCTCCACCGGCTGCTCGCCCGCGATCCCGCGCTGCAGGGGCTCGAGATGTGGCTGATGGACGCGCCGATGCGGCGGCCGCCGCGCTCCGAATGGCCGTCGATCCCGGCCTTCGTCGACTGTGATTCGAGGACCCGCGCGCTGTACGCGGCCGCCCCCGAGATGCGCGCGATCCACGACATGGACGCGGACGAGGTCGACGAATGCTGGCATCTGCTCCGCCAGAGCTTCTCGACGGTCAACCTCGAATGCAGCTTCCGCATTCCGTCGTATGCGCGCTGGTGGGCCGGATGCGACATGGGCCCGCGCTACCGGCGCTACCGCAGGAACGTCGCGCTGATCGGCGGCGGCGAGCCCGGCCGACGCCTGCTGCTCAAGGACGCGACCCACATGTTCCATCTCGACCGCTTCCTCGAGGTCTTCCCCGACGCCTGCGTCGTCACGACGATGCGAGAGCCCTCGAAGATGATTCCCTCGGTCGCGAGCCTCACGGCCGTGCTCATGAAGGCGGCGGTCGCCGACTTCGATCCGGCCGAGCACGGACGCGCGCAGCTCGAGCTCTGGGTCCGCGGACTGCGCCGGATCGACGAGGTCTGCAGCGGTCTTCCCCGCGATCGCTTCCACCGCATGCAATTCGACGATTTCCAGGCCGACCCGCTCGCCGAGGTCCGCCGGATCTACGAGCGCTTCGGCTTCGCGCTCTCCGCAGCGGCCGAGACCGCGATGCAGGACTGGCTCGTCGCGAACCGCAAGGGGCGCCACGGCACCCACGCCTACTCGGCCCGGGAGTACGGCCTGTCGGAGGACGCGATCGAGCGGCGCTTCCGACGGCCTTGATCCGGCGCTGGATGCGCGCACGGGCGCTGCGCCCCCGTACCCATTCCCGGGCTGCGCTCGAGACGAGGCGGCGACGTCCCGGTGTCGCGGGGGGAGGTGCGTGGCGAGGGAGTGGGCGAGCGCGAACCGGGCCGGTACGGTGAGCGCGTGCGGCCGGCGCGCGCGTCGGGGATCGGCCGCCCGCGTACGATCTCAATTGCCCGGAGGAAAGCTTCGATGCCCCCTACGCCCGAGGTCCTGCGCCGCGCCTTCGAGCGCCATCTCGATTGCTGGAACCGGCTCGACCGCGAAGGCTGGATCGCGCTCTTCGATCCGAACGTCCGCTTCGACGATCCCGTCGGGGTCCCGACCAAGCACGGCCTCGAGGCGGCCGCCCGGCAATGGGACGCATCCTTCGTGGGCGGGCAGCGCTGGCAGCTGCACCATCGCCTGATCTACTACCGCGGGTCGGACATCGCCTGCGTCGTCCAGAACTCGGGCCGGATCGGCGAGAAACGCTTCGAGTTCGAGACGATCGAGGTCTGGACCGTCGGCGAGGACGGAAGATTCGTCCAGGTCCGGGGGTACTACGATCCGCCGGCCGAGGTCGATGCGTATTTCCAGATGCCGTCCTGAGGCTTATGCTGGCCGGCGCGTCGTGCCCGGTCAGCGGACGCCCCGCATTGCAACGCCCGATCACGAAGCGCGCGATCACGACGAGTCCGGTCGTGCAGCGAGATCCGAGCCCGAGGGAGGTCGAAGTTGGAATCCGTTCGATACGAAGCCCCGAACGACGTCGAGGCGGCAGTCCGACTGCTCGCCGGCGACGAGGGCGCGAAGGTCCTTTCCGGTGGAACCGATCTGATCGTGCAGATGCGGATCATGAATCGCGTGCCGACGGTGTTCGTCGACGTCAAGCGGATTCCGCGGCTCTCGGCGCTCGCGCTCGACGCGAAGGGGCTGCGCGCCGGCGCGGCCGTGCCGGCCGCGACGATCTATGCGAACGAATTGATCCGCAAGCTCTGGCCGGGAATCGCCGAGGCGACCGATCTGATCGGCTCGAGCCAGATCCAGGGTCGTGCGACGTGGGCGGGGAATCTCTGCAATGCGTCTCCGGCAGCGGATTCGGTGCCGGCGCTGATCGCTTGCGGGGCGACGGCGGTGGTCGCGGGGCCGAAGGGCGAGCGGCGCGTTCCGGTCGAGCAGATCAACACGGGGCCGGGCAAGACCAGCCTCGCGCCCGGCGAGTTCATCGTCGAGTTCGAGATCCCGGCGCCGGCGCCGCATTCGGCAGACGCCTATCAGCGGCTGATCCCGCGCAGCGAGATGGACATCGCGGTGGTCGGTGTCGGTGTCTCGTTGACGCTCGATGCCGGGGGCGTCGTCACGGCGGCGCGGGTCGTGCTCGGGGCGGTCGCTCCGACGGCGATCCTCGTCCCCGAGGCTGCTGCGGCGCTCGTCGGAACGAAATGCGACGACGCGGCGCTCGAGCGCGCCGGCCAGGCGGCGACGGCGGCGGCGAAGCCGATCGACGATCGTCGGGGCACGGTGGCCTATCGCAAGAAGATCGCGGCGGTGCTGACGAAGCGCGTCGCGAAGCAGGCGTACGAGCGGGCGAAGGCGCGCTGAAGGGAAATCCGGTGGCAAAGATCCAGGTCCAGACGACGATCAACGGCGAGAGTCTCGATTTCCTCTGCGACGGGCAGCAGTCATTGCTGTCTGCGCTGCGCGACGAGCTCGGGCTCACGGGAACCAAGGAAGGCTGCTCGACGGGCGACTGCGGCGCCTGCTCGATCACCCTCGACGGCCAGCTCGTGCCGGCCTGCCTCGTGCTCGCGGCCGAAGCGCAGGGACGCGAGGTCGGAACGGTCGAGGGGGTCGCCCAGGGCTCCGGGCTGCATCCGATCCAGCAGAAGTTCCTGGAGCACGCGGCGCTGCAATGCGGCGTCTGTACGCCGGGCCTGATCGTCGCGACGCGCGCGCTGCTGCTGAAGAATCCGAATCCGACGGAAGCGGAAGCCCGCTACTACCTGGCCGGCAATCTCTGCCGCTGCACCGGTTACGACAAGATCATCAAGGCCGTTCTCGACGCCGCGGCGTCGATGCGAGGAGAATCCGCATGAGTAGCGCGAACAAAGATGGCGGCGAGCGCAAGTACAAGGTCGTCGGGACGCGCCCGATCCGGCACGACGGTCTCGACAAGGTGACGGGCCGCGCCAACTACGGCGCCGATCTCTCCCTGCCGGGCATGCTCCACGGCGCGATCCTTCGCAGCCCCCATGCCCACGCGCGCATCAAGAAGATCGACGTCAGCAAGGCCCTCGCGATGCCGGGCGTGAAGGCCATCGTCACCGGCGCCGATTTCCCCGAGATCGGCAGCGGCGGCATGGCGGCGGGCGAGAGCCACATCGATCCCAAGGATCTGCAGGCCAACATCATGGCCCGCGGCAAGGCCCTCTATCACGGGCATGCGATCGCAGCCGTCGCGGCCACGACCGTCGAGCAGGCGCGCGAAGCCTGCAAGATGATCGCCGTCGACTACGAGGTCTTGAAGCCGGTCCTCTCCCTCGCGCAGGCGCTCGCGAAGGATGCGCCGATCCTGC
>CAUJGH010000276.1 GCA_963169575.1 Myxococcota bacterium
CCGCTGCGCGGTCCGGGTCGGCGCGAGGTCGGTCACGGCGCGCTCGCCGAGCGGGCGATCGTGCCGGTGCTCCCGGATCACGAGGAGTTCCCGTACACGGTGCGGGTCGTCTCCGAGACGCTCGAGAGCAACGGCTCGTCGTCGATGGCGACGATCTGCGGTGGCGTGCTGGCGTTGCTCGACGCGGGCGTGCCGCTGAAGGCGCCGGTCGCGGGCATCGCGATGGGCCTGATCACGGACGGCAAACGAACGGTCGTGTTGTCGGACATCCTCGGCGACGAGGATCATCTCGGCGACATGGACTTCAAGGTCGCCGGCTCCCGCTCGGGCATCACCGCCCTGCAGATGGACATCAAGGTCCAGCAGATCGACTGGGACGTCATGGAGAAGGCCCTCGAGCAGGCGCGCGCGGGACGGCTCCACATCCTCGATTGCATGGACAAGGACACGCCGGATCTCCAGGGTCTGCGCGCGCGCACGGAGCTGCATGCCTTCGCCCCGCGCATGGAGACGCTGCAGATCAAGCCCGATCGCATCCGCGACATCATCGGGCCCGGCGGCAAGGTGATCCGCGCGATCCAGGAGACGACGGGCGCCAAGATCGACGTCGAGGATTCGGGCAAGGTCACGGTCTTCGGGCCGGACGGTGCGTCGGTGACCCAGGCGATGGCCATGGTCAACGAGCTCACGCAGGAGGCGGAGATCGGCCGCATCTACCTCGCGAAGGTGAAGCGGATCGCCGACTTCGGCGCCTTCGCCGAGATCTTCCCGGGTACGGATGGCCTGATCCACATCAGCCATCTCGCCGAGGGCCGCGTCGACAAGGTGACCGACGTGGTGGAGGAGGGCGACGAGGTCCTCGCCAAGTGCATCGACATCGATCCGACCGGCCGCATCCGCCTCTCCCGCAAGGAAGCGCTGGCGGACCAGGCCGCCCGGGCGGCCGAACAGGCGCAGGCCGATTGAGCGCCGACCCGGGAGGTCGCCGCGGCGGCTCGGGGCAGGGCGTGAAGGCTGGACCGAGTGCGCGCATGCGGGTGGAGATCACCCGCCTGCGTCACGCGTCCGACCTGCCCCTGCCGCAGCCGGCGACTCCGGATTCGTCGGGGGTGGACCTTCGCGCGGCGGTGGCCGAGCGGGTGCGAATCCTCCCCGGTGAGCGCCGCCTGATCCCCACCGGCTGGTGCATCGCGCTCCCGCGCGGCTTCGAGGCCCAGGTGCGTCCGCGCAGCGGGCTCGCCCTGCGCCATGGCATCGTCATTCCGAATGCCCCCGGTACCATCGACGCCGACTATCGCGGCGAAATCCAGGTGATCTTGTGGAACTCGGGCGCCGATGCGTTCGATGTCGAGCGGGGCGATCGGATCGCCCAGCTCGTCGTGGCGCCGGTCACGTTGCCGGACTGGGCGGAGGTCGAGTCGCTCGGGGCAAGCAGCCGAGGGGCCGGCGGATTCGGGCATACGGGGATCGACTGACGGCCGGAGGGTGCCGTCGGGGCGTCGTGAGCGCCCGGGCGGGCTCGGGTCGGGGGCGAGACGCGGCAGCCTCGAGAGGGGGATCGGTGGAGCAGCGGGACGCGGAGCAGGCGAGGATCGCCTTCGCGATCGGTGGCCGGCCGCTTGCGCCGATTCCTGCCGGAGCCGGGGCGGATGGGCTGGTGCGGGCGGAGACCTCGGCAGGCCAGGGGGCACCGGCCGAGGCGGACGATCCGGAGCCGTCGGGATCGCCGGGCCCGGGCGCGCCCTCTGCTGCCGGCGCCAACGCCGAGGCGATCGCGGCCGAGGCCGCTCGGGCCGCCGCCCGGCGCAAGGACCTCCAGACGCGACTCTGGACCGCGGCCGTCCTGATTCCGTACGTGCTCTGGGTCATCGCCCACGGCGGGCTCATGTATCTCGCGAGCGTGATCGTGATCGGATTGCTCGCGCAGAAGGAGTTCTACGGCCTGATCGTCGACAAGGGCGCGAAGCCGCTCCAGGCCGTCGGTCTCGTGTTCGGCGCTGCCGTCATCCTCGTCGCCCACATCGGCAACGAATATCACGCGATGCTGCTGATGACCCTTTCGCTGCTCGTCATGATGGGCGCACAGCTGCGCAAGGCCGAGATCCAGGAGGCCATGGCGAGCATCTCCGGCACGTTCTTCGGCGTCTTCTACGTCGCCTGGCTGCTCTCCCACGCGGTCCTGCTGCGCAAGTTCACCGAGTCGGCCGCGGCCCATTACGACGGCGCCGCCCTGCGCACGATCGGCTTCACGCCCGAGACCGGCATCTTCTTGATGTATTACAGCCTGGTCACGATCGTCGCCTGCGATGCCGGCGCCTACTTCGCCGGCCGCGCCTGGGGACGCCAGAAGCTCGCGCCCGCCATCAGTCCGAACAAGAGCGTCGAAGGCGCGCTGGGCGGCATCGTGATGGGCGCGGTCTTCGGCCTCGGGACGAAGCTCGCGTTCGATCTCTTCTGGCCCGACGCCTCGGAGGCGCTGCCCTGGTCGGCCGCGATCGCCTTCGGTCTCGTTCTCTGTGTCGTCGGGATCACCGGCGATCTCGTCGAGTCGCTGCTCAAACGCGATGCGGCGGTCAAGGATACGGGCGCGCTGCTGCCGGGCATGGGCGGCGTCCTCGACCGGATCGACGCACCGCTGCTCGGCCTGCCCGTCATGTACTACATGATGCTCGGGTACATCTTCTTCCGGCTGGATTGATCCCGGCCGTTTCTCAAGCGAGCCCGAGATTGCGCCGGATCCGCGCGACGGGCTCCTCGAGATCGGGCACGAAGGCACGTCCCGTCACCTGCTCGAACGCGTCGA
>CAUJGH010000277.1 GCA_963169575.1 Myxococcota bacterium
GGGCACCGACGCTCCGGCCTTCGACCATCGACTCCGCGCCGCCGACCGGATCGACTCCGGTATTGAAGAAGCCCGGGCGATGGACGAATTCGGGATCCTCGCGGTAGCCGAAGGGGACGTCGAAGATCGGGAGATAGACGAGACCGGTATCCGGATGGAAGGACATCGGATGCCAGTTGTGGCCGCCGGCTGCGCTCGGTCTCAGTACGACGGCTTCGCTCGCATAACGCGCCTGCGGCGCCTCGACCGGACGGCCGGTCGCGAGATCGACGCGGGAGGCCCAGGTCACGGGGACGTACGGCTCCGCGGAGAGCAGCTCGCCCGTCTCCCGGTCGAGCACGTAGAAGAAGCCGTTCTTCGGGGCCTGGAGCAGGACCTTTCGCGAGCGCCCGCCGAGCTCGAGGTCGGCGAGCAGGATGTGCTGGGTGGCGGTGTAGTCCCAGATCTCGCCGGGCGTCGTCTGATAGTGCCAGACGAGCTCGCCCGTATCGGGGCGCAGGGCGAGGATCGACGCCAGATACAGGTTGTCGCCGGCGCTTCGGAGCTTCTGGGTCCAGGGGCCGCCGTTGCCGGTTCCGACGTACAGCAGATCGAGCGCCGGGTCCCAGGCCATCGAGTCCCAGACCGTTCCCCCGCCGCCGAACTTCCACCACTCGCCGCCCTGCCAGCTCGGGAGCGCGCGCTCGAGGGCCGGCGATTCCTGGGGCTTCGACGGGTCCCCGGGCACGGTGTAGAAGCGCCAGACGAGGGCGCCGGTCCCGGCGTCGTAGGCGGAGACGTAGCCGCGCAGGCCGAGATCCGCGCCGCCGTTGCCGATCAGGACGCGGCCCTTCACGATGCGGGGTGCACCGGTGATCGCGTAGTCCTGGTCGGGATCGGTCGTCTGCGTCTGCCAGAGTGGCGCGCCGGTCTTCGCGTCGAGGGCGATCAGGCGGCCGTCGAGGGTTCCGACGAAGACGCGCCCCTGCCAGTAGGCGACGCCGCGATTCACGACGTCGCAGCAGGCGTGGGCGCCGGCCCGGCCGGGCACCTCGGGATCGAAGCGCCAGAGCTGCCGGCCGGTTCGCGCGTCGAGCGCGAGCACGATGCTCCACGAGCCGGAGACGTACATCACGCCCGCATGGACGATCGGCGTCGCCTCCATGCCCCGCGTGGTTTCCGTCTCCGTCGTCCAGGCGAGGCCGAGCTCGCCGACGTTCGAGGCATCGATCCGATCGAGGGGGCTGAAGCGCTGCTCGCCGGGCGTTCGGCCATGGCTCGGCCATTCGGCGGGGCCTTCGTCGGCGTAGGCCGGCTCGGCGCTGCTCGCACGGGAGGTCGACGGGCTCGCCTGGGGCGGTTCGCTTCGGCTCGAGCCCTCCGCAGGGCGCTCGCTTTCGCTGCAGCCTGCGCAGATCGCGAACGCGAGCAGGCTTGCGAACAGGGCTGCAAGCGTTTGCGGGCTTCCGTTGCCACCGCCAGCTCGACGCATGCGCGGGTTCTTCATCGGGATCTCCCTCGTGGTTCGAGTCCGGTTCTCGTCCGTCGCGGGTGCCCCTCTCGAGGCTCGTTCTCGAGATCGGCTGGCGACGGCTTCGAATCGGAACCTTTTGCCTCCGTCTCCGCCGCCACCTCCGCGGGAACGATCCAGATCGGCGAGGTCACCGCCCGTTCCTGGATCATCGCGGGCACACCGACGGGGTCCGGCAGCCCGGTCCGCAGCGCATCGAAGCGGCTCCAGCGACAGGTCGGCACCTGAAGCACGCGCGCGAAATAGAGCGCATGCTCGTCCTCCCGGAAGTCCGGATCCCGAAAGGTCGCGATGAGCTCGGCCGCGCCGCTTCCGGGCGGGACGCGACAATCGGCGGCGTCGGTCGTCGCCGCGCTGGGAGGACACCGATGGGTGGCGGGATCGGGTGCCCACCCGCCCGCACAGGCGACGTCGAAGATCTGCTCGGTCGCCTGGCCTGCGCGCCGACCGAGCTTGAGGATCTGGAGCCGCTCGAGCGAAGCCTCGAGCGGGTCCTGCTGGGCGGCGGCGATGAGCAGCGGGGCACCTGCGCCCGGGCGCGCCGCGAGCGCGCCGCCCATCGGAACGCCCCGCGATGCGTCGATGCGATGGAGGCCGTGCTGCGCGTCCGCGGGCGTGAGCGCATGACCCGCCAGCAGACGGATCCGGAGGCGGGGGCCCGAGGTCGCGAAGGTCTCGCGGCGGCGAAGCGCATCGAAGAGGGCGGCGCGCGTATTCTCCGGCGCCCAGATCCCGGCGAGGCCCGCGGCGCTCCAGAACGTCGATGTATTGAGGGGGATCGACGCGCCGGCGCCGGCGGGGCGTCGCCGCTCGAGGCGCCGCTCGGGCGTTCCGTCGACACGGCCGAGCTTGCCGAAATAGGCCGACTCGACGACGGGGCTCGCGGCGTTGTGGCCGTCGGTCGATCCGACGACGCCGAGCGCGAAGGGATCGAAGCCGCGCTGCTCGCGCAGCGCGAGGCCTCTCGCGAGGGCTTCGCGCACATAGCTGCCCGACTCATTGCTCGTGCGGCGCGGATCGAGCGTCAGCCAGCGGACGACCTCGAAGCCCGCCCATTCGTCGTCCGGCGAGAGGCGCGGCGTCGTCTCCGACTGCCCCTTGATCTGGTAGATCTCGGCGATCGGTTCGTTGCGCAGCCTCTGCTCGGCCCAGGCGGCGTCGATCTCGCCGCCACCGAAGCGCGCGGGGGCGAACATCAGGCCGTTGCTGCCGTTGGCGTTATGCGGGATCGCGATCAGGTCGTCGCCCTCGGAGCGCGCCTCGTCCATCCAGGCCCAGAGATCCTCCGGATTGCTCGAGTCGAAGGCCGAGAAGGGCCGAGCGGGCACCTTCGCGCCCCGAAAGAGCACGTTGCGATGCAGGTTCTGCCAGCCTGGGTTCGAGGTGTATTCGAAGCCGACGAAGGTCGTGAAGCGGCCGGGCACGTCGTTCGCGTTCGCGATTGCGACGATGTCCCGCCAGGCGGCGTCCAGCACGTCCCCCGCGACGAGGGCAGGGAAGGGGCGGCGCGCCTGGAGACTGCGGCGCAGCATCTGCTCGGCCTGCGCGGCTTGCCCACCCTCGCCTCCGGCCAGGGCCGCGACGAGCGGCAGCCGGCGCAGCGGATGCGATGGGCGGAGCGCCGCCGTGGCCACGCCGAGATATTCGGCGTGTTCGGTCACGGCGAGGAAGTCGAGCGGCGGACCGGCGAGCGCGATCGTCCCGCCCGCGGCGTGGGCGATCGACTCACCGCGAGCGAAACGATAGGCGTCGTCCGGCCCCGCGCGTACACCGTTGTCGTAGGCGTCGAGGGACCAGGCGGTATGGACATGGAGGTCGCCGAACCAGGCCTGCAGCTCGGCCTCGGTCGAGGGCGACAAAGCCGATTCGGACGAATCGAACGCAGGCGAACTCTCGGCGACGTCCGCAGCGGGCGCTCCGGGCGGATCGGAGTCCCGAGTCTCGTCGCGGCAGCCCGTGCAAAGGACGGCCGAGAGGATCGCGAGGGCGAGCGCGCAGCGAACGGGTAGACCGGCGGCGCAGCCGGGGCCGCGCGCATGCGCCCAACGCGCCCGCCGTCCGCGCGGGCTTCGGGGCCGCGGCGGCTTCATT
>CAUJGH010000278.1 GCA_963169575.1 Myxococcota bacterium
TCGGCGGCGCGGCCGCGGGCCAGCTCGAGCGCCGGATCGAGCGGCCCCTCGCGCTCATCGCCGGCGAATCCCCCGCGGAGGGCCGGCCGCGGGTCCTCGCGCTCGTCCGCGTCGACCCGCCCGAGATCGCGGGCGGACATAGCTTCGAGACAGACCTGATCGAGATCGCCGGCGGCTCGAGCATCACCCACGGCAGCGACGACAACCGCCGCCCGATCGATCCGGCGGGCCTCGCCCTGCTCGCGCCGGACCTCGTCGTCGTCATGACCGCCCAGCCGCTCGGGCCCGCGGACGAGGACCGCGCTCTGCGCCTCGTCGGCGACCTCGCGCCCGTGCTGTTCTTTCCGTTCGCGGCCGAGACGTTCTGGCTCGACGAGCCCGCGCGCGAAGCGGCGCGCCTGCGCGAAACCATCATCGTGTTCGAACGGGCCGGGGCGGCCGCAGCGCTGCCGTAGCCGATCCTCAGCCGCCGCCGAACGCCTCCGCCGCATAACGCGTATCGACGTGCTCGCGGATCTCGACGATCGCCTCGCCTTCGAACTCGACGACGAAGACGTAGTCGTTCTCGTAGTCCGGCAGCGGCGTACCCGCTCGCGGCGGGCGCTTCGCCGTCATGCGCGTCTCGGCGACGACGACGTCACCCTCGGCCAGCATGAGGCGGACCTCGATCCGCTGCGTGCCGGGCACGAAGGCGGTCCCGACCGCGCCGAGCATGAGGTCGGCGATCCGCCCGGCGCCGTGGTGCATTCCGCCGTAGGGGGCGATCGCGCCCTTCGGAACGCGCCAGCGCACCTCGGGATGAAAGAGCCGGATCAGGCCTTCGCGATCGCCCCGCTCGATGGCGCTGAAATAGGCCTCGACACGGCATTTGTTCTGCTCGGCATCCATCGCTGGCTCCCCTCCCGTCTTCGACGTACGCGAATCGCCGGCCCGCAGGCCCGCTTCCCTCATTCGCCGCGCAGCTTCCGGGCTTCGGCGACGTAGCCCTGCCAATAGCGCACGCGATGCACGATGCGGAAGCGCGCGGGCACGGCGAGCGATCCCGCGCGGAGGGCGCGCAAGCGCGCCAGCCCGAGCCGGGCGTAGAGCCCGAGCCAGCCGAGCGGCGACTTCGGGACGCGCCTTCGCTTGATGCGCGCCGATCCGCGCCCGATCCGCTCCGCGCGGCCGAGCAGCCAGTCGATCTCGACCTGATGCGGCAGGATCGTGTGGATCACCGCCGCCGCCGGGACATGGACGAAACCGACGCCCTGCGCGCGCAGGCCGGTCAGCAGCGCCCACTCGCTGCCCTGCGCATAGCTCGGCCCCGGCGACCGGGCCGACCGCTTCGTCGAAGCGCCGATCTTCGAAGAGGGGCCCGCGCAGCGCGAGATTCGCACCGAAGGGCAGCGTGTCCGTCGGCCCCTCTGCCGCTCGCGGCCTGCGGCCGAAGGCCTCGCTCGCCAGCACGAAATCGGGTGCGGCGAGCCAGCCCGGGGCGACTGCGACATCGTCGTCCGTGAAGACGAGCAGGCGGCCGCGCGCCTGCTCGAGCGCGCGATTGAGCGCCCGGTCCTTGCCCGAACGGGGCTCGCGGAGCGAGACGAGCGGGAGCCGCTCGGCAAATGCAGCAAGCACGCCGGGCGTCGCGTCGCTACTGCCGTTGTCGACGACGAGGATCTCCCAGTCGAGGCCGGTCGTGTCGGCCGCCGCGATGGATTCCAGGGTCGACGCGAGGCTCGCGGCCCGGTCGCGGGTCGCGACGAGGACGCTGAGATCACACCCGCCAAGCGTCGATTCCATACAGATTCTCGATCCAGCTCGGATGCCGGCGCGACTGCGGCCGCTGCCATTTCTTGTCGGCGGCGATCAGCTCGGCAAAGGGCGCATTCTCCGGCGTCGAGAGCGCTTCCACCAGCGCCCGCGGCGGATCGCCGCCCCAGATGTTGCTGGCGTCGATGCCGTATTCGACGAAGAACGTATCGCGGGTCGGCGCGTCAGGGCGGCGGTTGCCGCGGTGGACCCCGTTGGAATCGAAGAAGAAGACGTCGCCCGCTCGGCCCGTGGTTTCGAAGATCAGGGGCCGTCCGAGCGCACGGCGGCAATAGTCGAGCGGAACGCCGTTGCGGAAGAACATCCGGTAGGGATGCTGCAGCACGTGGGATCCGCGCACGTAGCGCATGACCTGGCCCGAGGCGGGCAGGTCCGTCAAGAGGACGAGGGCCTTCAAGCGGCGATCCTCGAGATCGTGGTGCCAGCCGAACATGTCCTTGTGTCGCTCTTCGAGCGGCAGGTAGCGCATCGCGACGCCGCGCGTGAGGAAGGCATGACGGCCGAAGTAGCTGCGGGCGAGGGCCATGAGACGGGGATCGCAGAAGAGGCGCGCGGGGGCAGGCGAATGCTTGAAGGCATTGTTCGAGATCCAGGCGCGATCGTCGGGCCAGTAATGCTCCTCCTCGTCGTAGCTGCGCTTCTCGCCGCCGCCCTGGGCACGGGTC
This sequence comes from Myxococcota bacterium, assembly GCA_963169575.1. Lineage (GTDB taxonomy): Bacteria > Myxococcota_A > UBA9160 > UBA9160 > UBA4427 > UBA4427. The sequence continues at coordinate 2,478 of CAUJGH010000278.1, forward strand.
TGCTCGATCGCGTCGACGAATCCGACGAACTCCGCCTGCAGCGCAGCGAGCTGGTCGGGCGGGACGAGACCCGGGATCCGGACGATGCCATCGCGCCGGAGCTGCGCGATCCAGGGATCGCCTTCGGGACCGAAGGAGAGCGCGAGCGGATCGTCGCCGCGGAGCGGCATGCGCCGGAGCGCCTGCCGGATGCGATGGAGCCTCTCGGGATCGACGTTCGCGGGATCGAGCGGCCGGCGGCCGCGGGCGTCCTGCAGCCGACGGCTCGCTCCGCGCGCGAGCAGCAGCGCAGCGGTGTCGATCCGGCCGCAGCGGGCAGCGAGGTGGAGCGCGGACTGGCCGCGCGCGTTGCACGCATCGATCGGCGCGCCGCCGTCGAGCAGCGCTTCGACGCGCGCGGTCTGCCCTGCCGCGGCGGCGGCAACGAGCGGCGGCCCCGTCTGGAATCGCGCGGGGAGCCGCCGCGCGAAACGCGCCAGATGCGTGCGAATGGGCGGGGCCGACGGCTTCAATCGGCGTTCTCCAGCGGGGGATCCGCGGCGGCTCACCGCGGAGCCCGCGCACCTCAGACGCTGCGCGGAAGCGTCGCGACCTCTTCCGGCGTCAGCTTGCGCAGGCGCTCGGGCGTGAGCGCGCCGTCGCTGTAGGTGTCCTCGCCGGTGCAGTTGCCCTGCTCGTCGAAGTGGAAGATCGCGGCCTGGCGGTAGGAGAAGACGTAGTAGGCGTCCGGATCGTCGCACGGGACGCCCATCGCCTTCAGCGCGCGGCCGGGGAAGACGATGTCCATCTGGCCTTCGTGGAAGAGGCCGCGGTCGTCGATGATGAAGCGGTCGGCCACGTAGCGGAGCTTGTTGTAGCCGAGCGCGAAGATGTTCTCGTAGAAGCCGCGCACGGCCGCGCCGCCCTTCGGGCCGCTGTCGCCGACACCGGACCCGAAAAAGTGGTACTGGGGGTTCGCGACCTGGGTCTTCATGATCGCGTCGACGTCGCCGGCGATCTCGGCGACCAGATGATCGCGGAAGTTCTGGAGCAGGGCGCGGTGTCGCGGGTTCTCGGTCTCCGCGATCTTCGCATCGACGGGGGCGAGGGTATGGCGGACGGAAAAGTCGAGCATCGGGGACCTCCTCGTTCGGGGACCTCGACGTTACCGCGCCTCGTGCAGGCGAGATAGGCGGACGAGCCGCTATCCTGCGCGCCCGATGACCACCACCGAGAAGCCCCGTCCCCGCGCCGTTTTGCTCGGTGTCCAGCTGCCCGCCATGAGCGACGGCGATTTCCGCTCCTCGCTCGACGAGCTCGAGCGGCTCGCCTCGACCCTCGGCTTCGAGGTCGTCGGCCGGGTCCTCCAGCGGCGCGCCCGCCTCGCCCCCTCGGCCGTCGTCGGCTCGGGCAAGCTGAAGGAGCTCGCCGGCTGGACCGGCGGCCCCGGCGTCGTCCAGGGATGGAGCGGCGGCAAGGGCGCGGCGGACGAAGAGCAGGAAGAAGACGACGACGAACCGAACGCCGACCGGGCGCGCGCGCATCTCCGCCTGGTCGCGGACGACGCGAGCGACGACGGATCCGCCGATCGGGACGGATGGAGCGAGCCCGGAGAAGTCGGCGACGAAGAGAGCCCGACCGCGGGTGACATGCCGGATCCGCAGGCCGAGCCGCGCGCGAACATCGTGCTCGTCGATCAGGACATCACGCCCTCGCAGTCGCGCAACCTCGAGAAGGCGACGGGGGTCGAGGTCCTCGACCGCACGGCGGTGATCCTCGCGATCTTCCAGCGGCATGCGCGCAGCCGGGAGGCGCGGCTGCAGGTCGAGATCGCGCGGCTCGAATACATGGCGCCGCGCCTGCGCGAGACGGGCGGCGGGCGCGATCGGCAGGGCGGCGGAATCGGCGGCCGCGGCGCCGGCGAATCGGCGAGCGAGCTCGATCGCCGCAAGGTGCGCGACCGGATCGCGGAGCTGCGCCAGGAGCTCGCGTCGATCGAGCAGGAGGCCGGGAGCCGGCGAAAGCGCCGCGAGGACGTCCATACCGTCGCGCTGGTCGGCTATACGAACGCGGGCAAATCGTCGTGGATGCGGGCGTTGACGGGCAGCGGGGTGCTCGTCGAGGACAAGCTCTTCGCGACGCTCGGGACGACCGTTCGCGTCCTGAAGCCCGAGACCGCGACCCGCGTCCTCGTCTCGGACACGGTCGGCTTCATCAAGCATCTGCCCCACGATCTCGTCGCCAGCTTCCGCTCGACGCTCGAAGAGGCCCGCGACGCCAGCCTGCTCCTGCACGTCGTCGATGCCTCGGATCCCGCGTTCGAGTCGCAGATCGCGGTGACCCGCGAGGTGCTGGCTTCGATCGGCGCGGACGAGAGCCCGCACGTCGTCGTCCTGAACAAGGCCGATCGGCTCGACGAGCTGACGCGGGCGCGCGTGCTGAAGGCCGAGCCCGATGCGCTGCTGCTCTCGGCCCAGGATCCCGCGGACGTCGATCGCCTGCGCGCCTACATCCTCGGCCATTTCGAGCGCGATCTCGAAGAGGTCGAGCTGCTCGTGCCCTACGATCGCTCGAAGGTCGTCGCGATGGCGCACGCGCTCGGCAGCGTCTCGTCGGAGAAATACGAGGACGGCGGCGTGCGCATCCGGGTGCGGGCACGCGCGGCGGCCCTCGCTCGCTTGCGCGCCGAGCTCGGCTGAATCGCGAGACCGACTCGCCCCGTGAAACCCAAGGAGAACCGCCCGTGCTGACCGTCTACCACCTCGCGACCTCCCGCTCCGACCGCCTGATCTGGCTGCTCGAGGAGCTCGGCCTCGACTTCGAGGTGAAGACCTTCGAGCGCGATCCGAAGACCCAGCGCGCGCCGGAGGAGATGAAGGCGCTGCATCCGCTCGCGAAGGCGCCCATGCTCGGCGACGGGGATCGGATCCTGATCGAGAGCGGCGCGATCTTCGAGTACGTCCTCGCGCGCTACGGCGACCAGCCCGGGCGCCCGAGCCTCGCCCCGAAGCCGAGCGACCCGGACTGGCCCGACTATCTGCAATGGCTCCATTTCGCCGAGGGCTCGGCGATGCTGCCGATGCTGCTCGACCATTTCGAGAAGGCGGGGCTCTGCGGGCCGGTCGGCTCGTCGCCCATGGCGGCGATGGCGCGCAGCGAGCTCGACCGCCTCTTCGGGGCCCTCGACGGCATCCTCGCCCAGCAGGAATGGATGGCCGGCCCGCGCTTCACCGCCGCCGACTGCATGATGGGCTGGTACATCGAGATGATCGAGCTGCGCGGCGAAATCGCGCCCTACCCGGCGCTGCAGCGTTATGTCGCGAAGGTGCGCGCCCGACCGGCGCATCAGCGCGCGATGGCGCGGGCGCGCGGCGGCGCCTGAGCGGAGGCCTCCGAGCGGCGAGCCGGGCGAGATCCCGACGCCGCCGCTCCGGCGTTCGGCCGGTCAGCCGTTCAGCCAGACCCCGGCATCGACGACGAGCGTCTGGCCCGTCATGAGGCGGCTGTCCTCGCAGGCGAGGTAGACGGCGGTGCCCGTCAGGTCGTCGGGCTCGAGCGTCATGCCCATCGGCGATCCCGCCTTCAGGCCCTGGATCGCAAAGTCCGGGACGATCTTCTTCGTCGCCTCGGACATCGTCACGCCCGGGGCGATCGCGTTGACGCGGATGCCGTCCTGGCCGGCCTGCCGCGACATCATCTTCGTCAGGTAGATCATGCCCGACTTCGAGAGGCCGTAGGCGTTCGTGCCGAAATTGTCGAAGGGCATCGGCGGCAGCGGGAGCGGATAGGCCGCCGTCGAGGCGATGTTGATGATCGAGCCCGAACGCTGCTCGCGCATGATCGGGTAGACCGCGCGGGCGCAGATCAGCTGCCCGATCAGATTGATCTCGAGCACCTTGCGCAGGTACGAGATGCTCTGGTCCATGATGTCCTGGTCGTAGTAGAGCGCCGCGTTGTTGATCAGCACGTCGATCCGGCCGAGCTCGGCCTTGACCTGCTTCGCCATCTCGGCGGTCTGCTCTTCACTCGTGATGTCGACGCGCAGGGCGATCGCGCGGCCGCCCTGCTGCGTGATCTCCCGGGCGACGCCCTTCGCCTGATCGTCTCGCAGATCGACGACCGCGACCGCCGCGCCCTCCTGCGCGAAGCGCAGACAGTAGGCGCGCCCGATGCCCTGGGCGCCGCCGGTGATGATCGCGACCTTGCCCGCCAGTCGTCCCTGATCCGCCGCCATGTCCGTGCTCCTCGCGACCTCTCGTCGCACTCGCGTACTTCCCGCGCCGATGCGTGCGCCGGCGATCCGGGCCTATCGAACGAAGAGCTTCCGGCTCGGATCGAGATGCGCCCAGCCCTTCGGGAGCGAGACGTCGCGCACCGGCTTGCGCGGCGGCATGTTGAATTCCTTCGGCGGCCGCCAGCCCATGTCGCGCATCGTCTGGCCGACGTGCGTCATGTTGAGCATGTCGTGGCTGTAGCAGAAGAGGCCGTTGCCGGCGTAATAGAGGATCGAGAGCCCCGGCACGACCCAGGGATTGCCCTCCGCGTCCTCGCCCATGACCTGATCCCATTGCGACACGACCCGCGGCCCGTCGACCATGATCCAGTTCTCGGGCGTCGCCCAGCCATTGCCCGTCAGGCCCGCCATCGACTTCTCCATGAAGTCGCGGATCGCTTCCCGCCCCTCGACGCGGCCCCAGGCGGGATCGATGTAGACGGCGTCGTCCGTGAAGAACGCGAGCGCGAGATCGGACCAGCTGCGGGTGCCCGCGTCGACCTCGTCGCGTTGAGCGACGAACTCGCGGTAGCGGGCGACGGCTTCGGATTCGGCGGGGGTCGGCATGGGGAGTCCTTCCATGAATCGGGGCTGCCGAAGATCGCCCGCAGCCCCCCGTTCCGCCACCCGCCACGGCCCTGCGTGGGTTAGCGTCCCGGGGCTCCAATCGACCGCCCGCCCCCAACGGAGAACCGAAACGATGGCCCTCTGGAACGACGCCCGACTCCTGATCGACGGCGAGCTGGTCGAAGCGACCGGCCGCGGCCGCTTCGACAACATCAACCCCGCGACCGAAGAGATCATCGGCAGCGTCCCGAACGCGACCGCCGAGGACGCGCGCCGCGCGATCGCCGGCGCCCGGCGCGCCTTCGACGAGACGGACTGGTCGCGCAACCACGCGCTGCGCGCCCGCTGCCTGCGCCAGCTGCGCGACGGTTTGAACGCGCGCCTCGAAGAGCTGCGCAAGCTGACGGTCGCCGAGGTCGGCTGCCCGATCTCGATGACCTACGGCCCGGGGCTCAACGATCCGATCAACTGGCTCGGGAACTACGCCGATTTCCTCGAGACCTTCGAGTGGCGCCGCGACGCCGGGATCGCGCAGGTCATGGGCCAGCGCGTGCAGCGGTTTCTCGAGTACGAGCCGATCGGCGTCGTCGGCGCGATCACGCCCTGGAACGTGCCCCACGACATCAACCTGAAGAAGGTCGGCTGGGCGCTCGCGGCGGGCTGTACGGTCGTCTTGAAGGCCGCGCCGACGACCTCGTGGTGCGCCAACTTCGTCGCCGAGGTCGCGGCGACGGCGACGGATCTGCCGCGCGGCGTCTTCAACGTCGTGACCTCCGAGGGCAACGACGTCGGCGAGGTCATCACGAACGATCCGCGCGTCGACCTGATCGGGTTCACCGGCTCGACCGCGACCGGCAAGCGCATCCTCGAAGTCTGCGCGCCGCAGGTCAAGCGAACGCAGCTCGAGCTCGGCGGCAAATCCGCCGCGATCGTGCTCCCCGACATGCCGAACCTCGCCGCCGTCGCCGGCGCGATGGGC
>CAUJGH010000279.1 GCA_963169575.1 Myxococcota bacterium
CCGAGCGGCATGCTGATGGTCGACGCGAGCGGGCGGATCCTGCTCGCGAATCGCGAGGTCGAGCGGCTCTTCGGCTACGCGCCGGGCGAGCTGCTGGGCGAGAGCATCGAGGTCCTGGTCCCGAACCGCCATCGCGAGGCGCATCCGGGCTGGCGCTCGAGCTTCTTCGCGGATCCCGGCAAGCGCGCGATGGGCGCGGGCCGCGAGCTGCACGGCATCCACAAGGACGGCCGCGAGGTGCCCGTCGAGATCGGCCTCAATCCGATCGAGACCGACGAGGGGTTGCTGGTGCTCGGCTCCGTCGTCGACGTGACGGAGCGCCGGCGCGCGGACGCCGATCGCCGCGCGCTCGAAGAACGGCTGCGCGAATCCCAGAAGCTCGAGGCGCTCGGCCGGCTCGCCGGCGGCATCGCGCACGATTTCAACAACATCCTGAGCGCCGTCGTCGGTTATGCCGAGATCCTGCGCGCCGACGTCCGGGGCGGGCAGGACGTCGGGAGCGACCTCGACGGTCTGCTCGCGGCGGCCGGGCGCGGCAAGGAGGTGACTTCGCGCATCCTCCGCTTCAGCCGGCGGCAATCGCTGAACCTCGGCGCGATCGACCTCGTCGGGACCGTCTCCGACGCAGCTCGCCTGCTGCGGGCGGCGCTGCCCGCCTCGGTGCAGATCGAGCTCGATCTCGACCGCACCGATCCGGCGATCGCGGATCCGAGCTCGGTGCACACGGTCCTCATGAACCTCGGGACCAATGCCTCCCATGCGATGCCGGAAGGCGGAACCCTGCGCGTCTCGCTCGAGCGTTTCTACGCGCGGGACAGCTTCGTCCGCGCGAACCCAGGCATTCGCGAGGGCGCGTACGTCCGCATGACGGTCGCCGACACCGGGCGCGGCATGAACGAGGAAACCCGCGCCCGGGCCTTCGAGCCCTTCTTCACGACGAAGCCGACGGGCGCGGGAACGGGTCTCGGCCTCGCGACGGTCCATGGCGTCATGCGCGACCACGGCGGCACCGTCTGGATCGAGAGCGAGCCCGGCCGAGGGACACGCGTCCACTGCCTCTTTCCCGCCGTCGCCGAAGATGCGGCCCAGGCCGCCGTCGCCGCGCCGAGCGTCCGCATGGGCGAAGGCGAGCGCATCCTCTTCGTCGACGACGAAGAAGCCCTCGCGAACCTCGGCGCCCGCCGGCTCGGACGCGCCGGCTATCGCGTCGTCGCCGCCGTCGGGCCGCGCGCCGCGCTCGAACGGCTCCACGCCGAGACCTTCGATCTGTTGATCACCGACTTCACGATGCCCGAGATGGACGGCCTCGCCCTCGCGCGCGAGGCCCGGCGCCTCCAGCCGGATCTCCCCGTGATGATCCTGACGGGGCGCGTGCTCGCGCTCGGCGAAGCAGAGCTGCAGGCCGCCGGTGTTCTGCGCGCGCTCGAGAAGCCCGTGAATCTCGAGGACCTGACGCGCGAGATCGCCGAGCTCCTCGCGGGCGATCGCGGCACGTCCGGGGCGACGCGTCCGAGCGAGCCCACGCGCTCCTCTTGACAGCTCTCCAGCCCGTCTGGAGCATCATCACACCGGCGTCGAGAACGTCCGGCTCGCGCGTGCAGGCGAGATTGCGCGCGCGCGTGCGCGCAGGCGAACGAGCGATGCGCGCCCGCGCGCGGCGCTGCGAAGGGAGGGCGCACGATGGTGAAGGTGGTCAAGCTCGGCGTGAAGCGCCCCGTCACGAAGCCTCTGCTGCCCGATCCCGAGCCGCGACCGATCCGGTACACGATCATCTCGGCCGACGATCATCTGATGGAGCCGGCGCACGCCTTCGAGGGCCGGCTACCGAAGGCGCTGCAGGCGCAGGCGCCGCACGTCGTCGAGACCGAAGAAGGCCACGAGGTCTGGGTGCTCGAGGGCACCCCCTATTTCCAGTCGGGCTTCCAGGCCGTCGCCGGCCGCGCCTGGGAGGACCGCCGGATGGAGCCCGCGCGCTTCGAAGAGATCCGGCCCGGCTGCTACCGCATCGAAGACCGGATCCACGACATGGATCTGAACGGCGTCTGGGCCTCGCTCAACTTCCCCTCCGGCGCGACCGGCTTCGGCGGCACGATCTTCTCCGAGACGAAGGACGAGCCGCTCGGCCAGGCCTGCATCCGCGCCTGGAACGACTGGCTCTTCGAAGAATGGGTTTCGGCGCATCCCGATCGCATCATCCCCCTCGGCCTCACGGACCTGCGCGATCCCGCGAAGGGCGCCGAGGAGATCCGGCGCAACGCGAAGCGCGGCTTCAAGGCGGTCACGCTGCCCGAGCAGCCCCATCGCGTCGGCTTCCCGCCCGTCTTCAATGCCCATTGGGAGCCGATCGTGCGCGCCTGTGCGGAGACGGGGACGGTGCTCTCGCTCCACGTCGGCTCCGCCGGCTTCCCGAACCTCCCGCCCGAAGCACCGATCCTCGAGCTCGGCTCGACGATGTTCCAGGCCGAGGCCTTCACGACCTGTGCGCAGTGGCTCTGGAGCGGCTGGCCCGCGCGCTACCCGGAGCTCATGCTCACCCTCTCCGAGGGCGGCATCGGCTGGGTCGCGAGCCTGATCGACCGGCTCGAGAACC
>CAUJGH010000280.1 GCA_963169575.1 Myxococcota bacterium
CTCGTCGGAGAGATCGGGGGGCGTCTGGTCGCGGGCTTCGTGATGCTCTCCGTCCTCGGGACGCTGAGCGCGCAGATCCTGATCGGACCGCGGATCGTCTACGCCATGGCGCTCGACGAGCAGTTCCTGGCCCGCGCCTCGCGCGTCCATGCGCGCTACCTGACACCCTCCGTCGCCATCGCGCTCCAGGCCGGCATCGCGATCGGCCTGATCCTCGTGCTCGAGAGCTTCCCGAAGGCCCTCGATTTCACGGTCTTCTGCATCCTGCTGGCGACCGGCGCCGATACCCTCGCGCTCTTCCGGCTCCGCCATCGGCGGCCCGATCTGCCGCGTCCCTACCGGGCCTTCGGCCATCCCTGGCTCTCGCTCGCGTATCTGGTCGTGATCGGGGCGACCGCCGTGGCGATCGCCCGCGCGAGTCCCCGGGAATGTGCGATCGCCGTCTCGATGCTCGGAGCGGGACTGCTGCTCTATTGGCCCGTGCGTGCGGGCCGGGCGGGGCGGGGGGGCGGCTCTGCGGCGGAAGGTCGAGGCGCCGCGGGCGCTACCTCGCGCGGCGATTCTCCAGTACGATCGGGCGACTCGAAAGGTTCCCAAGGGATGCAAGAACGCAACGGCCGGACGGCTCGCTAGCCCGCCGGGGCTCCGCCCCTCGCTCGAAACTGGATCCGATCCCGCACGGCCCCGGCTCCTTTGGGCCGCGTGCACGGGAATCCGGGGCAGGCGAGGCAGAGGCGACGAGAAACGGTGGGCAGTCGATCGAACGCAGCGGTCGGGGTGCGCGCTCGAGCGGCGCCCGGCCGACCCCAGGCGGCACGACGCGACGACGCGCGCCGAATCGGTGACGCGGCGATGGCCCGGCCAGCGCCTGACCCTCCCATGTAGAGCTCGCGCTCCGAATACGAGCGGCCCAGCCAAGGCCACAGGAACGACCGGAAATGACCCAGGAACCGAAAGAGCCCGTCAAGGAATTCCGCCACGACTTCCACAAGCTGAACCGTCTGCCGCCCTACATCCTGTCGGTCGTGACCGACATGGCCCGGGCGGCGCGGCGGGCCGGCGAGGACATCGTCGACCTCGGCATGGGCAACCCCGACATGGGGACCCCGCAGCACATCGTCGACAAGATCTGCGAAGCCGCCCAGGACCCGCGCAATCATCGTTATTCGTCGTCCCAGGGCCTGCCGAATCTGCGCGCCGGGATCTGCGAGTGGTACGCGCGCCGTCATCAGATCCAGCTCGATCCGAATACCGAGGCCGTCGCCGTGATCGGCGCGAAGGAAGGTCTCTCGCATTTCGTGCTGATGACGGTCGGCCCGGGCGACGTCGTGCTCGTCCCGGACCCCGCGTATCCGATCCATCAATACGCCGTCATCATCGCGGGCGCCGATCTGCGCAAGGTCCCGCTGACGGGTGATTCCGATTTCTTCGCGAACCTCGAGCTCGCCGTCAGCCGGACCTGGCCCCGGCCGAAGATGCTCATCATCTCCTTCCCGGCGAATCCGACGACCCACGTCGTCGATCTCGCCTTCATGACCCGCATGGTCGAGTTCGCGAAGGCGAACGACATCATGATCGTCCACGACTTCGCCTACGCCGAGATCGCCTTCGACGGCTACAAGCCGCCCTCGATCCTCGAGGTCCCCGGCGCCCGCGACATCGCGATCGAGTTCACCTCCTTCTCGAAGAGCCACAACATGGCGGGTTGGCGCGTCGGCTTCGCCTGCGGCAATCCGCAGATGATCCACGCGCTGAAACGCATCAAGTCCTATCTCGACTACGGCATGCCCCAGCCGATCCAGATCGGCGCGATCACTGCGCTGCGCGGTCCGCAGGATTGCGTGACGGAGACCGTCGCCGTCTACAAGGAGCGCCGGGATGCCCTGATCGAAGGCCTCGGCCAGGACGGCGAGGGCTGCTGGAAGATCGAGAAGCCCCTCGCGACGATGTTCGTCTGGGCACCGCTCCCGGAGAAGTGGAAGGCGCTCGGCTCGCTCGAGTTCTCGAAGCGGCTCCTGAAGGAGGCGGGCGTCGCGGTGTCCCCGGGCGTCGGCTTCGGGGAGGCGGGCGAGGGCTTCGTGCGCTTCGCGCTGGTCGAGAACAAACACCGGATCCGGCAGGCGGTGCGCGGCATCCGCCGCTTCCTGCGCGAATCGAAGGTCTGAAGCGGCGATCGCGGGGAGCGAGGAAGCGGACATGAGCGGGCAGGTGCAGGTGAAGGCGGACGTCGGGGTCGGTCTGATCGGGTTCGGGACGATCGGTCGCGGCGTGGTCAAGGTCTTGCGGGAGAACGCGGCGGTGATCGAGCAGCGGCTCGGTTTTCCGCTCACGATGGTGCGCATCGCGGATCTCGATACGAAGACCGATCGCGGCATCGCGCTGGACGGGATCCAGTTCGACGCGGACGCGAAGGCGCTGATCGCCGACCCGCGCGTGCAGATCGTGATCGAGCTGATCGGCGGCTACGACGTGCCGCGGCGGTTCATCCTCGAGGCGATCGCCGCGGGCAAGCACGTGACGACGGCGAACAAGGCGCTGCTGGCGCTGCACGGCAAGGAGATCTTCGCCGCGGCAGCCAAGGCGGGACTCGACGTCGGCTTCGAGGCTTCGGTCTGCGGCGGCATCCCGCTGCTGCGCGCCGTGCGCGAGGGGCTCGCCGCGAACCGGCTCGAGAGCGTCTTCGGCATCCTGAACGGGACGACGAACTACGTCCTGACCGAGATGGAGTCGACCGGCGAGGATTTCGACGTCGTGCTGAAGCGCGCCCAGGCGCTCGGTTATGCCGAGGCGGATCCGACCTTCGACGTCGACGGCATCGACGCGGCCCACAAGCTCGCGCTCCTGACGACGATGGCCTTCGGCGCCGAGATCACCTTCGAGGACATCCCGACCGAAGGCATCCGCGGCCTGCTGCCGATCGATTTCGAGCTCGCCGCCGAGTTCGGCTACCGCATCAAGCTGCTCGCGGTCGCGAAGAGCCATCGGCGCGCGGGCGAGTCCGACGGGCCGGAGGCGATCGAGGTTCACGTCCGGCCGACCATGATCCCGGCCTCGAGCCTGCTCGCGAAGGTCGATGGCGCGATGAACGCGGTCGTCGTGCGCGGAAACGCGGTCGGCCCCACGCTCTATTACGGGGCGGGCGCCGGCGAGATGCCGACGGCGAGCGCCGTCGTATCGGACCTGATGGAGATCGCGCGCGAGATCGCCCGGGGCGGGCGCGGATCGGTCTCGCCGATGTCGTTTCTCGCGGAGCACATCGGGCCGCGGCCCCTCGTCGCCGACGAGGATCTCTCGGGACGGGCCTACGTCCGCATGATCGCGCAGGATCGGGCGGGCGTGCTCGGCCGGATCACGAGCGCGTTCGGCGCCGAGAGCGTGGGCATCGCGTCGGTCGTGCAGCGCGAGCAGGCGGTCGCGGCCGGGGGCGCGGTGCCCGTGATCGTGCTGACGCATCGGTCGAGTCATGCAGCCCTGCAGCGCGCGCTCGGGCGCTTGCGGGGGCTCGGCGATCTGGTGGGCGATCCGCGTGTGATCGAGATCGAGGAGGGCGTCTAGGTGGCGCAGAGCCGGCCGTCGCCGCGGGCATGGTTCGAGAGCATTCGGGATCCCGGCGAGCGCCACGGCCTCGACGAGGTCGTCTACAGCGATCGCTCGGGCGGTCTCCTGCAGGTCGTTCACGACATGGACGCGCTCGCGCAGAAATCCGCCGACGAATGGAAGGCGCTCTTCGAGCTGCGCGCGCGGCGCAACGAATGGCCGTACGGCTCCGGCGTCTGGGGCAAGAAGGAATGGGTGCTCCCGGACATCGAGAACGAGAACGTCGTCTCGATGTACGAGGGCCATACCAATCTCTTCTGGGCCGAGCGCTACGGCCGCGAGATCGGCCTCGAGGATCTCTGGCTCAAGCTCTGCGGCAACTCGCACACGGGCTCGTTCAAGGATCTCGGGATGACGGTGCTCGTCTCGCAGGTCAAGCAGATGATCGCCCAGGGCGTCTCGATCCCGGCGGTCGCCTGTGCATCGACGGGCGATACCTCGGCGGCACTGGCGGCCTATGCCGCGGCTGCGGGCATTCCCGCGATCGTGTTCCTGCCGCGCGGCAAGATCTCCCTGGCGCAGCTGATCCAGCCGGTCGCGAACGGGGCGATCGTCTTCGCTCTCGATACGGATTTCGACGGCTGCATGGAGATCGTGAAGCAGGTCTCCGCGAACGACGGCGTCTATCTGGCCAACTCGATGAACAGCCTGCGGGTCGAGGGGCAGAAGACGGTCGGCATCGAGATCGCCCAGCAACTCGATTGGAGCATGCCGGACTGGCTCGTCATCCCGGGCGGGAATCTCGGCAACGTCTCGGCCCTCGCGAAGGGACTCGACATGCTCTTCGCGCTCGGAATGATCTCGAAGCGGCCGCGCATCTGCGTCGGCCAGGCCGAGGCCGCGAACCCGCTCTATCTGGCCTATCAGCGCGACTTCGAGGTCTTCGAGCCGATCGCCGCGCGCCAGACCGTCGCGTCCGCCATCCAGATCGGCAATCCCGTCTCCTACGAGAAGGCGGTCGACGCGCTCCGCCGTTACGACGGCGTCGTCGAGCAGGCCTCCGAGTCGGAGATCATGGAGGAATGCGCGCGGGCGGATCGAACGGGCCTGTTCAACTGCCCGCATACCGGCGTCGCGCTGGTCGCGCTGCGCAAGCTGCAGGCGCGGGGGCTCGTCCAGAAGGGCGATCAGGTCGTCGTGATCTCGACGGCCCATGGCCTCAAATTCGTCGACTCGAAGCTCGCCTACCACTCGATGCGGCTCGAGGGCATCGTCTCGGAGCATCCGAACCCGCCGATCGAGCTCGAGGCGAGCTATGCGAAGGTGCGCGACCGGATGAAGCACGAGATCGACCGGCGATTCGGCGGCTGATGTTCACCGGCATCGTCGAGCATGTCGGACGCGTCGTCGGCGTCGAGCGCAGGCCGGACCTGCTGCGCCTCGAGATCGATCTCGGGCCGATCTCCGCGGGCATCCGGCTCGGCGACAGCATCGCGGTGCTCGGCTGCTGCCTGACCGTGACCCGCATCGACGGGACGGTGCACGCGTTCGAAGCGATCCCCGAGACCCTCTCGCGCACGCGCCTCGGTCGGCTCGAGGCCGGCGATCCCGTCAATCTCGAGCGCGCGATGGCGGCCGGGGCGCGCTTCGACGGACACCTCGTCCAGGGCCATGTCGACGGCCTCGGCGAGGTCCTGCGCGTCGATCGCGAAGGCAACGACGTGCTGCTCCACGTGCGGGTGCTGGATCCGGCGCTCGCGCCTGCCCTCGTCGACAAGGGATCGGTCGCGATCGACGGCGTTTCGCTCACGGTGGTGCGCGCCCGGGGCGATCATTTTCACGTCGCCCTCATCCCGCACACCCTCGACCACACGACGCTCGCGTTCCTGCGGCCGGGGGACGCCGTGCATCTCGAGGTCGACGTGTTCGCGAAGTACTTGCAGCGGTATCTCGATCGGGTCCTGCCGGGGCTGGTCGCAGCGGCGCTCGCCGCGCGGAGCGGATCCGACCCGACGTGAAGATTCGGCGAGCGCCGATCGCAGGCCGGCAGACGTGGACGAAGGGGGAAGGTCCGAGTGAGCAGTCGATCCGGGATGGCAGGGCGTTCGAAGCGGCGAGGTCGCGTCGTGGCCGCGATGATGGATCTCGTGCTCGTCGCGGGAGCGGCCGGAACGGCCGCGGCCCAGAGCGAGGCCCGCGCCTGGGAGAGCACCCTCGATCGGATCGCTCGTGCCGTCGTCGTCCTGCGCGTCAGCACGCCGCGGGCCTTCGACGATACGACGCCGGGGACCTCGACCGCGACCGGCTTCGTCGTCGACGCGCAGCAGGGCCTCATCCTCACGAACCGACACGTCGTCACGACGGCGCCCGTCACGGCCGAGGCCGTCTTCCAGGACAACGAGGAGGTCGCCATCCAGGCGGTCTACCGCGATCCGGTCCACGATTTCGGCCTCTTCCGCTTCGATCCGTCGCAGGTCCGCTTCATGAAGGTCGAAGAGCTCGCGCTCGCGCCCGAGCGGGCGCGGGTCGGGACGGAGGTCCGCGTCGTCGGCAACGACGCAGGCGAAAAGCTCTCGATCCTCTCGGGCACGATCGCGCGCCTCGACCGCGACGCGCCCGAATACGGGCCGACCTCGTTCAACGACTTCAACACGTTCTACATCCAGGCGGCGTCGAGTACGTCGGGCGGCTCCTCCGGATCGCCGGTGGTCGACATCGAGGGTCAGGTGCTGGCGCTCAACGCCGGCGGGCGACGCGACGCGGCATCGAGCTTCTTCCTTCCGCTCGATCGCGTGAAGCGCGCCGTGGAGCGCGTGCGGCGTGGGCAATCGGTTCCGCGCGGAACGGTGCAGGTCGTCTTCGACCACAAGCCCTTCGACGAGGTGCGGCGGCTCGGACTGCGTGAGCAGACCGAGGCCGCCGTGCGCGCGACCTTTCCAGAGGGCACGGGGCTGATCGTGGTGCGCGAAGTCGTGCCGGGCGGGCCGGCCGAGGGGCGGCTCGAGGTCGGCGACGTGATCGTGCGCGTCGCCGGGCGGCCGGTGAATGCGTTCCTCCCGATCGAGGCGGCACTCGACGATGCAGTCGATCCGGCGTTCGATCCCGCCGGCGTCCCGGGCGCGGTGTCCGGCGAAGGGTCAGGGGGCGGCGGCGAGGGCGGTCGAGTGGGCGGCCGCAGCGTCGTCTTCGAGGTCGAGCGGGCGGGCATCACCCATACCGTCGCGATCGCCGTCGCGGACCTGCATGCCATCACACCGGGGGAATATCTCGAATATTCCGGTGGCGTCCTGAATCCGCTGTCGTACCACCAGGCGCGCAACGCTTCGGTCGCCGTCGGCGGCGTCTACGTCGCGAGCGCGGGCTATGCGCTCGCGAGAGCAGGCGTCCCGCGGCGGGCGGTGATCACCGAGCTCGCCGGTGAAAAGACGCCCGACCTCGCGACCTTCGAGGCCGTGCTCGCTTCGAAGCCCCATGACGCGCGCCTGCCGGTCCGCTTCTTCCAGCTCTCGCAGCCTTCGGCGCCGATGGTCGCCGTGATGCGCAACGACCGGCGCTGGTTCTCCATGCGCCATTGCCGGCGCGACGACGCGACCGGCCATTGGCCCTGCGCTGCGTCGCCGCCGGCGCCGTCCCCCGCGCCGGTCGAGGCGGGCGAGACGCGCCTCGACGCGGATGGGGCGTTCGCCGTCCGTCGCGTCGCTTCTTCGCTCGTGATGGTGCGGACCTCGATTCCCTACCGCCTCGATGGCGTCCACGGCGATCAATTCCACGGCACCGGCCTGATCGTCGACACCGAGCGCGGCCTCGTCGTCGTCGATCGCGAGACCGTCCCGATCGCCCTCGGCGACATCACGATCACCTTCGCCGGCTCCCTCGAGGTCCCGGGCGAGCTCGTCTATCTGCATCCCGAACACAACCTCGCGGTCGTCCGCTACGACCCGGCCCTGATCGGCGACTCGAAGGTCCGGGCGGCGACGCTCCGGGACGTCGCCCTCGACGTCGGCAATCCCGTCTGGATGGTCGGCCTGACCTCGACCGAGCGCGTCGTGTCGCGGCGCACCCAGATTTCCCGACGCGAGCCGATGCAGATGCCACTCACGCATCCGCCGCGCTTTCGCGACACGAATCTCGAGCTCGCGACCCTCGAGGATGCGGCGCAGACGGTGGGCGGCGTTTTGACGGACCGCTTCGGCCGGGTGATCGCGCTCTGGGCCTCGTTCAGCAGCGGCAGCGACGCGGCGACCGAGGGCTTCTTCGGCGCGATTCCGTCCTGGCATCTCGAGCGGATGATCGAGCCGCTGCGGCGCGGCGATCCCGTCGGCTGGCATACGGTCGGCCTCGAGCTCGAGCCCCTGACGCTGGCCGACGCCCGCGATCGGGGCCTGACCGATCGGCAGGCCCGGCGCATCGAGCGATCCGATCCCGAGAGTCGCAGGGTCCTGTCCGTCTTGCGCCGCAGCCGCGGGACGCCCGGCGATGCGCTCTTCCGGGAGGGTGACCTGATTCTCTCGATCGACGGCCGGCCGGTGACGCGGATGCGCCATCTCGCGCGCCTCGATCGGGGGCGCACGGCGATCGTCGAGGTCCTGCGCGACGGGGTCGAGCAGACGATCGAGGTCGAGCCGCAGCCGATGTCGGGGGAGGGGACGACGCGCGCGGTCCTCTGGGCAGGTGCGCTGCTGCAGGCGCCGCATCCGGTGCTGTCCTCGCAATATCGGGTCGAGCCCGGCGGCGTCTACGTCTCCCGGCATTGGTTCGGTTCGCCGTCGACGCGCTATCGGCTCGAGGCGACCCGCCGGATCATCGAGGTCGACGGGACGCCGGTCTCGGATCTCGACGGCTTCCTCGCCCTCGTCGCCGACAAACACGATCGCGATGCGGTGCGCCTCGAGACCGTCGATCTCGACGGCAAGCCCGCCGTGATCACGCTGAAGCTCGACCTCGAATACTGGCCGACCTACGAGCTGCGCCGGACCGCCGAGGGCTGGGAGCGGATCGGGACGGAGGATGTGCCTTGAGCGGGCGGCGCGCGCTGGCCGGAGCACGAATCGCGAGCTGGCTTCGCGGAGGCGCCGGATCGCGCGTGGCCCGCCCGGGCGCGCGGCCCAAGGAGCCGCTCGTGCTCTACGAGTTCGAGGCGTGTCCGTTCTGTCGGCGCGTGCGCGAGGCCGTGACGCGACTCGATCTCGAGGTGCTCGTGCGGCCCTGTCCGAAGGATGGGCAGCGCTATCGGGACGAGGTCCGCGAGCTCGGTGGCCGCGAGCAGTTTCCATTTCTCATCGATCCGAACACAGGCGCCGCGATGTACGAGTCGGCGGAGATCGTCGCCTATCTCCACCGCGAGTACGGGCAGGGCGCGCCGCCCGCCTCCGGCCAGGCGGGCGCGCTTCGAACGGCGCTGTTGGTCGCGTCCGGGCTGGGGCGCGGTGCGGCGGGCAGCCGCTCGCGGGCCTCACGCAGCCCCGGTACACCGCTCCTGCTCTACGGATACGAGGCGCAGCCGGCGAGTCGGCTCGTGCGCGAGGTCCTCTGCGAGCTCGAGCTCGCGCATCTCCTGCGGAGCGCGGCGCCCGGGAGCGCGCGCCGCGCGGGGCTCGGACTCGATGCGCACACCCGCGTGCTCCCGCTGCTCTTCGATCCCAATACGGGCAGCGAGCGCAGCGGTTGGCGCGCGATCGTGCGTCATCTCGAGGATCAATACGCGCTCGCCCCGAAGCGGCGCTGAAGCCGAAGCGCCCGGCGGAGACGGCTCGTCGCGACGATCCCGATCGGCTCAGCCGAGGCGGTCGAGCAGCAATGTCGCGATGCCGAGGAACGAGAAGAATCCGAGGCTGTCCGAGGCGAAGGTGACGAGGATGCTCGAGCCGACCGCGGGATCCTGCTTCAAGGCCTTGAGGATCAGGGGCACCGCCGCGCCGACGAGGCTCGCCGTGACCATCGTGACGATCATCGCGAGCAGGAGCACGAGACCCACCCACGGATTGCCGTGTCGGAGATAGGCGATCGCGCCCGCGATCACGCCGGCCGCGCAGCCGATCACGAGTCCGACCCACATCTCCTTGCCCACCGCGCGCAGCCCGCTCGAGAACTCGATCTCGCCGAGGGCGATCGCGCGGGTGATGACGGTGAGCGTCTGGATGCCGCCATTGCCCGAGACTCCGGCGACGACGGGCAGGAAGATCGCCAGCCCGACCATCTGCTCGATCGTCGCCTCGAAGAGTCCGACGACGGCCCCGGCGGAGAACGCCGTCGCGAGATTGACGATCATCCAGGGCAGACGCTTGCGAATCGAGACGCGCGCGGAGGTGAACACGCGGTCTTCTTCGGAGAGACCCGCCAGGTTGTAGATGTCCTGCGTCGCCTCTTCGGTGATGACGTCGATGACGTCGTCGACCGTGATGACGCCGGCCAGCTTGTTCTCTTCGTCGACGACCGGGATCGCCAGCAGGTTGTACGACGCCACCAGCCGCGCCGCCTCTTCCTGGTCGGTGTCGACGCGCACGCTGAACACGTCGGGCGTCATGATGCGCTTGAGCGGCGTTTCAGGCGCCACCAGCAGCAGCCGGCGCAGCGACGTCACGCCCACCAGGTGGCGGCGTCCGTCGACGACGTAGAGATAGAACACCATCTCGACGTTGATGGCGTTCTGCAGCGCCGAGATCGCCTCGCCCACCGTCAGGTCTTCGCTGAGCGCGAAGACGTTCGGGTTCATGATGCGGCCGGCGGTCTGTTCCGCGTAATCGAGCAGGCTTTCGACCTGGCCCGACTCGCGCCGCCGCATCAGCTCGAGGACTTCGTTCGAGAGCTCGTCGGGCAGGTAGTCGACCAGGGCGGCCGCGTCGTCCGACGGGATCTCCTGCAGCAGCTTGGCGATCTCTTCCGCCGAGCGGCCGG
>CAUJGH010000281.1 GCA_963169575.1 Myxococcota bacterium
CTCGGAGCTGGTGCTCGTCGCGACCGGCGACGTGGTGCTCGTGTTCCACGACGACACCGTATTCGAAGCGATCACCGGCCAGGAATGGGTGTTCCCGGTCGCTGCCTTCGAGCGCGAGGTCTCGGAGTTCCGCGATCGGCAGGAGGCCGAACGCTCCGAGCAGGAAGCCGTCGCAGCGGCCCGTCGCGGCGCCCGGACCGGGCGCAACCGGCGAGCGGATCGGCGTGCGCCCGTGCTGCCCGTCGAGCGCCCGGCCAAGCCGACGGTCCGAAGTGCGAAGCAGGATCGCAAACGCTGGAGCAAGACCGGCTGAGCGAGAGGGCTCGGCCTGCAGCGATCGAACGAGTATCCAGATCACACGCCCGCGGTCAGGGCCGCGGTCGGTACGCCTCGGGGGGAGACGTCATGCGTGTCATCGCCATCGTGAATCAAAAAGGCGGCTGCGGGAAGACGACGACGACGGTCAACCTCGCCGGCGCCCTCGCCGACGAAGGCCACCGCGTACTCGTCGTGGACATGGATCCCCAGGCCCATGCGACGCTCGCGCTCGGCCTCGAGCCCGACGACCTCGAGACGAATCTGTATGAAGTGCTGGTCGAGCCGGCCGGGTCGGGTCGGCTCGATTCGATCATCGTCGACGTCAGCGAATCGATCGATCTCGCGCCCTCGAGCATCGTCCTTTCGGCGCTCGAGCAGAAGCTCGCGAGCGAGCGCCACGATGCCCGCACCGAAAGACTCGCCGCCGCCATCGAGGGACTCCCGCCGCTCTACGACTTCGTCCTGATCGATTGCCCGCCCAACGTCGGCCTGCTGACCTTCAATGCCCTGCGCGCCGCCCGCGAGGTCATCATCCCGCTCGAGACGAGCTTCTTCGCGATCGACGGCGTCCAGAAGCTGCTCGAGACCATCAGTCTGCTCTCCGACCGCATCGGCCACCGGCTGCACGTCCGCGTCCTCCCGACGCTCTACGACGGCCGCACGCGCTATGCGCGCAATACGCTCGGCGAGATCCGGGAGCTCTTCAAGGAGCTCTGCTTCGACTCCGTGGTGCGCCTGAACGTCAAGCTGCGGGAGGCGGCGAAGGCCGGCGTGCCGATCTCGCGCTACGCCCCGACCGCGATGGGCGCCGTCGACTATGCCTCCGTGGCGATGGAGCTCTCGGCCACGTCGCCCGAGGTCTTCCAGCCGATCGGCACCGACCGCAAGGGCGCGAATGCGACGCCGGGTACGCCGCGAGAGGTCGTGGTGCGTTTCAAGGACGCGTCGGCGGGCGACGTGCGCATCGCGGGCGACTTCAACGGCTGGGTGCCCGACCGGGGCGTGCGGTCGGTGATCGCGTCCGAGGGCCAGACACGGGTATGGACCAAGGTCCTGACGCTCGAGCCCGGGACCTATCAATATCGTTATGTCGTCGACGGCGAGTGGCGGGAGGATCCGGCGAATCCGCAATCGGCGCCCGGGCCGACGGGGCAGCCGAACTCGATTCTCCAGGTCCGCTGAGCCGCCGCGACCGTCCGCTTCGAGTGCCGAGCCCGAGTCCGGGGGCGCCCGGCTCTGGATTGCAGTCCGCCTGAACTCCTTCGTTTCCGAGAGTCCTCGTGCCGCGCGATCTCTCCGACGTCCTGCACTTCTTCCTGCCCGAGCTGGGCGGCGACCTCGAGTCGCCGCCGGGCCATGCCCGCCCGTTCGCCCGCGAGCGGGCGGCGACGGGCGCCGCCCCCGGCCGACGGTCCCTCCCTGCAAGGGAGATCGGGACGCGCCGACTTCCGCTTTCGGTCCTGGGCGTGCCGATCGGCGAGCGCGACGTCGTGCATGCCGCCTACACCTGGAACCTCGCCCGGGAGACCGTCCGACTCGGCGGCGCGAGCGCGATCGTCACGCCGCTGACGGATCGCGACAGTCCGCTCTGGTCCGCCCACGACCCGGCCGGGGCCACCGACGTCGAGGTCGTGTACAGCACCGCCGACGACCTCGCCGGGCTTCGGCGACATGCCGAGCGCGTCGCTCGCGAGCGAGGCCGAACTGCGGGCGGCGGCATCGTCTTCACCCGCATTCCGCCCGCCTGGCTCGCCGATACGCCGCCCGAGGACGAGAAGCCCGACGGCGACGGACGCCGCCGGCTCGACGACGCGATCCGCTGGCTCCTCGTCTTCACCTCGGCGCGCCCGCGCGAGATCGACGCGGTCTTCGAACGGATCCAGCGCTGGGTGCGCGGGCGGCCCGGCCTCGAAATCGGCGTGACCGTTCATGGCGTCCACGGGATCGAGGAGGCACGGGAGGCCTTCGACGGTCTCGCCCGGGGCTGCGATGAGCGGCTGCGACTTCCGCTCGCGAGCTACGGACTCCTCGTCGACGATCTCGAGCTCTATCGCTCGATCGCGGCGGGCCGGCCGATGCACGAGGCCGATCGCGACGCGCCCGCCGCCCGCTCCCTGACCGATGTCGCTCGCCTGCTGTACGAAGATGCGAGGAGTCGCGTGCTTGGCTGAGCCCATCGCGAGCCCCTCGATCCGCGCAAGCGCCGAACGGATGCGCTCGCGGCGCGCCCTGGAACGCGCTCTGGAAGAGATCCAGCCGAAGATCCGCGTCGTCGCGGAGGGGATCCTCGCCGAGGCGTCCCCGATCGACTTGCTCGCCGTGGGTGCCGAAGGCGAGTTGATCGCGATCCGGATGGCGGAGCCCGGCGACGATCTCGCGACGCTCACGCGTCTGTTGTCGGATCTGTCCTGGCTGAGACCTCGGCGCAAGGATCTCCTGAAGCTGGCGAGCGGCAACGGAATCGACCCGTCGGCCGAGCCGCGCGGCCTGCTCGTCGCGCCGTCGATCGCGCGCGAGACCCGGGCAGCCGTCGACAACTTCCCCGCAGACACCCTCCAGCTCTGGCTCGGCCGACCGGCGTCCGAGGGCGACCGAGTCCCAATGTGGATCGAGCAGCTCGAACCGGCGCCCGACCGATCCTCCGACGTCGCACCGCCCCTCCGCACGCCGGTGCCCGATCCCGCATGCGAAGCCCCGGAAGCGACCCGCTCCTCCGTCTCGCCGGAACCACGCGCATCGGTGGCCCACGCGAGACCCTCCCCCGCGCAGCCCTCCTTCGCGCGGATCACCGCCGACCCGCGAGATTCGCCGCGCCCGCCTTCGGCCGACCGCCCCGGTTCTCCGCTCACCGCCCCGCCGAGTCCCTCCGCCTTCCGCACCGGACTCAGCGCCGCCGACCTCGCGTCCGCCAGACGCCCGACCGGCGCGGATCGACTCGGCGCCGAGGATCGAACGGAGCCCTGAGACGCGATTGATCGCGATGCCCCAGGGAAACCGACGGATGTCGGTGTCATTTTTGGGCACGGGTGACAATTTCCGCCACCTCTCACGACGCCGCGGCTACTTCCCATCCGGGGGGTTTTCCGGATCGATCTGGGCGATCCGGAGAGGTCTCGTTCGAATGCACGTGTCCGGGCCGTCCGCTGGCCATCACGCGCTCGAGCGGGGCAGGAATTTCAGGTCATTGGCCCGCGATCCAGCATCGCGGTCCCTCTGACTCGAAAGATGACTCGAAGGATTCGGCTTGTGAGCATTCAGCAATCCCGATCGTCCGAAGACCGAGCGACCGAGGCCGAGTCCCGCGCAGGGATCCGAAGGGCTTCGGCTTCGTTGTTGGCGTCCGTGCCGGCGCCGCGAGCGGCCGGACTCGATGCAGCGCTCGCCCAGCCCGCTTTCTCCCAGCCCGAGATCTCCCCGACAGAGCTCCCTCAGAAAGCGCCCTCCCCGACAGCGCCCGCTGGCCAGACCGTCGCCGACGAAGCGCTCGTCGATCGCGTTCGGAACGGTGACCGGCCGGCCTTCGACGAGCTCTATCTGCGTTATTTCAAGCGCGTCTATGCCTTCCTCGACAAGCGCCTGCGCAATCGCTGGGATACCGAAGAGACGACGCAGGAAGTTTTCATCAACGTCTTCTCTTCCCTCGACGGCTATCGGGGAGACGCTCCGTTCGCCGCCTGGATCTTCGGGGTGACGCGTCGGACCCTGGCCGCGCGATTCCGACGCAAGCGGCATCCGATGGTTCCGCTCACCGACGTGGAAGAGGAGCGATCGGTCGCTGGGCTGGCCGCCGCCGGCGAGCCCGAGGCCAACCCGCTCGAGCACTACGAGTTCAACGAGCGCGCCGCCCAGATCGCCCGCGCGATCGAATCCGAGCTCAGCGACGAGCAGCGCACCGTATTCGAGCTCCATCATCTCGAGTCGATGCCGATCGCCGAGATCGCGCGGTCGTTGTCGAAGTCCGAAGACTCGATCAAGTCGAATCTCTATCGGACGCGCAAGCTGCTGCTGACCCGCTGAGTCCCCCTGCTACCGTGCGCGCGATGACCGCTCCGGACGCCTCCGCTTCGAAATTGCGCGAAACGAATTCGTCCGCCTTCTTCGATGAAGGGCCTGCGCGAGCCGCGATTCGCCCGCTCGCAGAGGGCGAGGGCTGGCAGGGCATCCGGGCGGAACGGCTCGAGCTGGTCTCCCGCGGAGACGTCGTGAGCGGACTGCTCGCACGCGCCGAGCGGTCGAAGACGAAGTCCGCCCGATCGCGGAGCGCCCTCGTCCTGGCCGTTCATGATTCGGGCGGATCGGCGAGCTCGCCCGAGCTCGGCATCGCCGCACGATGGGTCGGACCCGACCTCTCGCTCGTCTCGGTCGATCTTCCGCTCCATGGCCATCGGGCCAGCCCGAAGCTCTCCGAACGCCTGGTCGCGGGCCTCGCGCGACAGGCCGGCGGCGAAGCCATCGATCGCAATGGGGCGGTGCTCGTCGAGGAGTTCTGGCGCCAGGCGACGATCGACCTCGCGCGAACGCTCGATGCAGCGCTCGCGCTCGGGGGGCTCGATCCGAAGCGGATCGGCCTGGTCGGCATCGGCCTCGGTGCGGCGCTCGTCGAGGCGCTGCTCGCGCAGGATGCGCGGCCGCGCGCAGCCATCCTGGTTCGGCCCCCGATCTCGAGACAGGGATCGTCGGTCTCGGCGAAATCCGTTCGGCAAACGGCCCCCCACCGCGGTTCCGACGCTCCGGCGATCGGGGAGGCGCGCGCCGCGGCCGAGCGTCTCCGGATCGAGACCGAGGCCGACCCCGAGGTCTGGGGTCCCGCCGCCCGAGCCTTCCTGGAAGCCCGACTCGGCTCGGACTCCCGTCGAGGCGTCTAGGCGCCTGACCCAAGATGGGCGTGGATGCCTGAACGTCGAGACACGCCGCTCGCAAGGCGCGCGAGGGAGCCGTAGCAGGGCTACGGCGACCGAGTGCAACGCCGCGAGCGGCGATGGATCGGCGTTCAGGCGCCGCGCGCGCCATCTTGGGTCAGGCTCCT
>CAUJGH010000282.1 GCA_963169575.1 Myxococcota bacterium
GAAGATCGAACGCCATTTCACCGACGGCAAGACGCATCCCTTCGACACCCTCGAATGGGAGCTCCGGACCGCGGGCATCGCGAACGAGAAGGGCGAGACCGTCTTCGAGCAGACCGACGTCGAGATCCCGAAGAAATGGTCGCAGCTCGCGACCAACGTCGTCGTCTCCAAATATTTCCGCGGGCATGTCGGCACGCCCGAGCGCGAGCGCAGCGTGAAGCAGCTGATCGGTCGCGTGGTGCGCCGGATCCGCGAATGGGGCGAAGAGGGTGGCTACTTCGCGACGCCCGCGGATGCGGACGCGTTCAGCGACGAGCTGACCTACCTGCTCGTCCACCAGAAGATGGCCTTCAACAGCCCCGTCTGGTTCAACCTCGGCGTCGAGGGAACCTCGCAGCAGGCTTCCGCGTGCTTCATCAATTCGGTGAACGACACGATGGAATCGATCATGGACCTCGCGAAGACCGAGGCCATGCTCTTCAAGGGCGGCTCGGGCACGGGCAGCAATCTCTCCTCGATCCGCTCGTCGCGCGAGCTGCTCGCGGGCGGTGGGGTCGCCTCGGGACCGGTCTCGTTCATGCGGGGCTTCGATGCCTTCGCGGGCGTGATCAAGTCGGGCGGCAAGACGCGCCGGGCGGCGAAGATGGTGATCCTGAACGTCGATCATCCCGACGTCATGGACTTCATCCGCTGCAAGGCCGACGAGGAGAAGAAGGCCTGGGCCTTGATCGAGGAGGGCTACGCCGGCGGATTCAACGTCCCCGGTGGCGCCTACGACTCGGTCTTCTTCCAGAACGCGAACCACTCGGTCCGGGTCACGGACGGGTTCATGGAAAAGGCTGGACGCAAGGACGCCTGGGATACGAAGTCGGTCACGACCGGCGAGACGGTGGAGACGCTCCGGGCCGACGAGGTGCTGCGCACGATGGCCGATGCGGCCCATGTCTGCGGCGATCCCGGCATCCAGTACGACACGACCATCAACCGCTGGAATCCCGTCAAGAACTCGGGGCGCATCAACTCGAGCAATCCCTGCTCCGAGTACATGTTCCTCGACGACACGGCCTGCAACCTCGCCAGCCTGAACCTCATGACCTTCCTCGACGGCGAGGGCCGGTTCCAGGTGGAGGACTATCGACGCGCCGCCGGGCTCACGATCCTCGGGCAGGAGATCCTGGTCGACTTCGCCGATTACCCGACGCCGAAGATCGAGGAGAACAGCCATCTCTATCGCCCGCTGGGGCTCGGCTACGCCAACCTCGGCGCATTGCTGATGGCCTTCGGTCTGCCCTACGACAGCGATCAGGGTCGCAACCTGGCGGCTGCGCTGACGTCGCTGATGTGTGGCGAGGCCTATCGCATGAGTGCCGAGATCGCCGGCGCGATGGGGCCCTTCGTGAAGTTCGAGGAGAACCGCGCGCCCTTCCTCGAGGTCATCGAGATGCACCGCGATGCGGCCTACATGGTGCCGCCGTCGGGCGTCCCGGCCGATCTGATGAAGGTCTCGCGGCGAGCCTGGGACGAAGCGCTCGAGCTCGGGACGAAGAACGGGTACAAGAACGGGCAGGTGACCGTGCTCGCGCCGACCGGCACGATCGCGTTCATGATGGACTGCGATACGACCGGGGTCGAGCCCGACATCGCGCTCGTGAAGTACAAGAAGCTCGTCGGCGGCGGCTTCCTCAAGATCGTGAACCAGACGGTGCCGATGGCGCTCGCGAAGCTCGGTTATTCCCCCGCCGAGGTCGAGGCGATCATCGCCCACATCGATACGCGCGAGACGATCGAAGGGGCGCCGGGGCTGAAGCCCGAGCATCTGCCGGTCTTCGACTGTGCCTTCCGGGCGCAGAATGGCGTGCGCTCGATCGAGTGGATGGGCCATATCCGGATGATGGGTGCGGTGCAGCCCTTCCTCTCGGGGGCCATCTCCAAGACCGTCAACATGCCGGCCGACGCCAGCGTCGAGGACGTCATGCAGGCGTATACCCAGGGCTGGAAGCTCGGGCTCAAGGCGCTCGCGGTCTATCGGGACGGCAGCAAGCGGACGCAGCCCCTCAACGCGGGTCGCGACGTCCATTCGGAGAAGAAGGCGGAGAAGAAGGAGTCGGCGACGAATCTCGTCGAGCTCGACCAGTACCGCCCGAGGCGCCGGAAGCTCGCCGACGAACGGGTCGCCTACACGCACAAGTTCTCGATCGCCGGTCATGAGGGCTACCTCACGACGGGTCTCTACGAGGACGGACAGCCGGGCGAGATCTTCCTCAAGATGGCCAAGGAGGGGAGCACGGTCTCGGGCCTGATGGACACGATCGCGACCATGACGTCGATCGCGCTCCAGTACGGCGTTCCGCTGAAGGCGCTCGTCGACAAGTTCAGCCATACCCGCTTCGAGCCCTCGGGCTTCACGAACAACAAGAAGATCCCGATCGCGAAGTCCGTCATGGACTACGTCTTCCGCTATCTCGGCGATCGCTACCTCGCGATCGAGGAGACGAGCGACGGCGGTGTCGAGGATGCGACCGGGCTCGCGCCGATCGCGCTGCCGACGGCGACGCGACCGGGGGTCGTGACGCCGCTCGTGCAGACGCCGGTCCAGGCGGCGGGGGCGGTCGCCGGGGGCTCGGGGAGCGCGACGACGGAGGCAACCCAGGCGACGTCTTCGAGGCCGGTGTCCGTGTTCGTGAACCAGGCCGATGCGCCGTCCTGCATGGACTGCGGCTCGATCATGATTCGCAACGGTGCCTGCTACAAATGCCCGAACTGCGGCAGCACGAGCGGCTGTAGCTGAGCGGGCGTCGGAAGGCAGCGGAGCCGGGGCGGCGCGCAGCGCGGGCCTGCGGCGGCCGGGGAGGCCGTGTGATTCGATCGAAGAGCCAGGCGAGGGCGAACCAGGAGGCCCGCGCCTGGCTCTTTTCGGTTCTTCTCCTGCTCGTCGGATCCGGGACCGGATGCATCACGGTCGACGTCTTCGGCGGCGGCGAAGAGGCGCCGCTGGTCGAGACCGTGGTTCGCGGTCGCCAGGGGCCGAAGATCCTGCTGCTCGACATCGACGGCGCGATCGGGGAGGTCGAGCCCTCCGGCAACCTCTTTGGCGGCCCCGGGATCGGCACCGTCGCGCGGGTCGTCGAGATGCTCGATCGCGCGCGGGCGGACGACGAGATCTCGGCGGTGCTGCTGCGCATCGACAGTCCGGGCGGGACGGCGACGGCGAGCGAGCTGGTCTATGAAGAGATCGTCCGTTTCAAGAGCGAGCGGCGGATTCCCGTCGCCGCGCAGCTGATGGGGACGGCGACCTCGGGCGCCTACTACGTCGCGATGGCGGCCGATACCATCCAGGCGCATCCGACGACGGTGACCGGATCGATCGGCGTCATCTTCACGAATCTCTCCTTTGCCGGCCTGATGGAGAAGCTCGGCGTCGAGGACCAGACGCTGACGGGCGGCGAGTTCAAGGATGCGGGCTCGCCGTTTCGCCGTCTCTCGAGCGAAGAGCGCGCGCAGCTCCAGACGATCGTCGACGATCTCCACGCCCGGTTTCGCGAGATCGTCGGCCGCGGTCGTCCGAAGCTCTCGCCGGATCAGATCGAGCATCTCGCGAGCGGCCGGGTCTTCAGCGCGAGACAGGCGCTCGAGCACGGTCTCGTCGACCAGATCGGAACCCTCGAGGAGATGGTCCGCGAGGTCGAGCGCCGGATCGGCGCGCCCCAGTCACGCGTCGTCTCCTACCACCGTCCGAGCGAGATTCGCCGCAATCTCCATTCCCGGTCGACCGCCGGCTCGTTCGATGTCGCCGGGGCATCGGGAGGACGTGGATTGCCGGATCGCCGGCTCGTCCGTCGCGGATTGGAGCAGGGGATCGGGGGCTCGGGCATCGCCTCGCCCTGCTATCTCTGGTGGCCGGGCCTGGGCGGGCAGTCCGCGATGCTCGGGCAGCTCGGATCGATCGGGCTCGCCGATCAGCGCGTCTTCTGGGAGGCCGCGTCTTCGCCGGTCTCTGCCGATTCGCTCGGAAAAGACGTCCCGATCGAAACGCCCCGCACGAACATCGCCGACTGATCTCCGACGTAGACGACTTCGCCGGATTGGTGGAATCGGAATGCGTAGCGGATCACGATCCGGCGTTGGCCGACGCGTGTTCGCGTCTCCGTCGTTTCGAGCTCGATCGGCGGGCCGAGCGTCGCGAGGCGCTTGAAGTCGGCGCGGTGGATGCGATTGCCGAAGCCCGCCCAGCCCTCGTCCCAGCGACAGCCATGAAAGAGATAGGCGTGGAGGCAACCGAGGCCGCCCGTCGCCATCAGGAGCTCCGCGGCAGAGACATGGGCCGGATGAACCGCGCTCGTGCGCTGGCAGCGGGCGAGCGGGAGCGGGCGTGTCGTATCGAGCAGCGCAGTGAGCGAGCGGCTCTCGGGATCGACGCGCGTGATCTCGTCGACGAAGAGCGCGTCGTCCGAGTAGAGGAACGTATCGACGAAGCGCTGGAGCAGATCGGGTGCGACGACGCTGCGACTGCGGTCGGCGAGATGGGATCGATGGAACATGGGCGAGCAGGATTCCAGTCGCGCCGAATCGGTGCGCCGGCCGGTCGTTCCGTCGTCGTTCGACCGGGGCGGACGCGAACCGAACTCAGCGCTCCGACAGGGCCACGCGCAGGATGCGGTCGCCGGTGAAGGAGCCGATGAAGAGTTCGTTTCCGACTTGGAGCCCGACCGTACCGCCGCCCATCGGCGCCCCGGTGCTCTCGTAGACGGGGCCGAGGGGCGTCATCGTCTCGGCGTCGACCGCCTGGATCGCGAACGGAATCGGACAGGCACCTTCGGGCACGTCGACACAGACGCCGAAATTCGTGGTCTCGAAGCCGTGTAGCGAGGCGACGAGCAGGCGCTTTCCGTCCGGCGCCCAGGTCACGTTGTCGGGCATCTTGACGGGCGCCGTCGCGATCACTCGCCCGGTCTCGACGTCGATCTTGCGGATCTCGTTCTGCATCGTGACGTTGAGATAGAGCGTCTTGCCATCGGGCGAGGCGGCGATGCCGTTGGGCATGATGCCGTCCGTCCCCTCGATTTTCCGGTAGGCGCCCGCCGCGCTCCAGGCATAGGCGTGTCCGGTCGGCTCGGTCGGGATCGATTCCGTGAAATCGGAGGCGCCGGAGATCGAGGCCATCCGGGTCGTGTAGAAATCGCCGTTCGGGAAGCCGACGACCTCGTTGAGCGAAGCGTCCGGCGGCGCGAGTACGCAGCCCTTCCAGGCGAGGCGCCAATCCGTTCCGGCGCCGACCACCTCGAAGAACTCGACCGCCTCGCGGCCGAAATGCTGGACGACGAGCAGAGCGAGCCGCCCATCCTCGCGGCGGACGAGGTCGATGCCGTGGGCGTTGAACTTGTCCTTCGGCGGGGCAGGGCAGGCCGGATCGCCCCAGCCCGCCTCGGCGACGTCCGCTTCGGTTCCGCCCGCATAGAGCGTCGACGGCGTCTCGCTGGCGAGTGGGAAGAGGAAAAGGCCACCGGGCTTCCGGACGACGCCGTCCGCGCCCATCGCGCCGTAGCCGCTGATCACGAGCGCTTCGTCGCCAGGCAGCGCCACGATGTCCTCGGGGCTCTGGAATTTGCAGATCGGACGGGCCCCGTCCTGGGCGACACAATCGAGGATCGGGCCCGGCGTCGCTCCCTCTGCCGAAGCCGCCGCGCTGCGCTCGGCGGAATCGATCGCCTCGGCGGCCTTCTCCGGCGCCGCTGCGGTCTGTGTCCCGGCGTCGGGCTCGTTGCAGCCGAAGCTGACGAACGAAACCAGGCCGACGGCGCAGAGAAGCGCGCGGGGCGTCGATGAGCGGAAGGCGACGCGTCGTGCCGCTCGAGCGGAGTTCAATCGTTGCATCGGTTGCCTCGGGTGGAGTGGAAAGAGGAGCCTGGACCGCTGGGATTTGTAGTCGAGGCGAGGGCCGATCGGAAGGCCTTCGAAAGGGAGCATCGATCGTTCCGACCCCGCTCGCGCATCTCAGCGGGGATCCGGCGCGGCTTCGCTTCGCCCCCGTTCGCGCGCGAGCCAGCGTGCGCCGAAGAGCGCCTGGGTCCCGCTCCCCGCGTTCACGAGCGCCGCCAGCGCGAGCGACCAACGCACCGCCCCGTCCCCGAACGCGCCCGACAGCACGTCGTTCGCGACGCCCACGAAGGTCGGTCCGAGCCCGGAGCCCACGAGGGTCAGGATCAGCAGATTCAAGGCCGAGGCGGTCGCGCGCGACGCGGGCTCGGCGAGCTCCTGGGTTGCGGCGTGCATGCCGGGGATCGCGAGGCCCGAGAGAAACGCCGACGAGGCCAGCCCGACGAGCGCGAGCTCGGGGATCGGCGCGAACAAGAAGAGCAGGGAGAGTGGTGCGTAGGCGAGGCTCGCGAACCCCGGCAGCCGCAGCAGCCAGCGGCGATCGGCCGCCGCCAGACGATCGGTCACGACGCCGCCCGCGATGACGCCGAGCGCCGAGAAGGATGCGCTGCCGAGCGCGAGGAGGGTGCCGATCTCCCGCGGCGCCATGCCGTGGACGCGGGCGAGATAGGCGGGATGCCACATCGACGCCGCGCTATGCGCGAGCGAGTGGAGCGCGAACGATGCGAGCACGAAGCGATAGGCGGGCTGCGCGAGCAGGCGCCCGAGCGCCTCGCGGGTCGAGAGCGGCGTCGCCCGCTTCGTCTCGAACCGGCCCCGACGCGGCTCGCGCACGGTCGAGCGCACGAGCAGGGCGAGCAGGATCCCGGGCGCCCCGAGCGCGAGGAAGACGCCGCGCCAGCCCCAGATCTCCTGGACCCAGCCGCCGACGAGATAGGCGAGAATCACGCCGACGCTCGCGCCCGCCGAGTAGACCGAGAGGGCCCGCGCGCGTCGCTCGGGCGGGAAATAGTCGGCGATGAGGGCATGGGCAGTCGGCGTTCCCGCAGCCTCGCCGACGCCGATCGCGAGACGGGCGGCGACGAGCTGCACGAAGCTCGTCGCGAAGCCGGAGACGAGCGTGAGTGCGCTCCATGCCCCGAGGCCCGCAGCGAGGATGTCGCGGCGATTGCCTCGATCGGCGAAACGGGCGATCGGGAGCCCGGCTGCACCGTAGAAGAGCGCGAAGGAGAGGCCCGAGGCGAGGCCGAGCTCGGTGTCCGAGACGTCGAACTCCTGCTTGAGAGGCTCGATCAGCATCCCGAAGATCTGGCGATCGACGAGGGCGAAGACGCCGACGAGGAAGAGCACGCCGAGCACGTAGCGGGCGTAGGCGGGCGATGCATCCGCGGGCTCGTCGCCCGGGCGGCTTCTCATTCGGTGGTCCGCCCCCGGACCGCGCGCTCGAGCGGATCTTCGAACTCGCCGGTCAGCAGATACGCCACGCCGACGACCGGCATGATCCGGTAGTCGACGATGCGCCGACGCGCTTCCGTCGCGTCGTTCGGGCGGATGCGGTTGTCGAGCCCGACGATCACGTCCCAGACACGCGCGCCCGTCTCGACCTCGTAGAGGGCGAACAGGCTGCGCGGCCCTTCGGCGCGGAGCACCGGGGCCCACGCGAGCGGGACGATTCCCAGCATCGCGACCGTCCGGGCGATCCGCTGGTAGTCGGGGTACGTCACGGTGAGGAGCGCATAGTCCGCGTCGAGCCCGGCGAACAGGCTCGCCGGGAGCGACGCCGGGGAGAGCTGCTGCTTCGGGTAGGGATCGCGCTGAAGCGTGACGAGGAGGCGGCCGGGGAGCTCGATGTCGCCGATGCGCCTGCTGGAAAACAGGCGCGCTCGTCCCCGCCGCGGCGAGGCGGCGACGGGAAGGAATTGGCGCATCTGCTCCGCGAGCATCGCGGACTCCGCCTCGGAGAGCGCCGTCTGCGCCACGACTTCGGCGGGCGGGACGAATCGAATGCCCGAGATCTCCCGAGCGAAGACGGCATCGAGGGTCTCGAGCGCGACGATGGAGGGGCCCTGCTCGCTGCCGATCGAGAGCGGTGGAAACGCGGCGACGGTCGATCCGTGCAGGTTCGGGACCTTCGGATTCGGGTGCGTGTACAGTCGCAGCCCGCGCTGGCCACAGGCCGGGAGCGCGAGGGCGACGGCGAGGATCGCTGCGAACCGGACGCCCCGGCCGGCCCGGATCATTGCCGCTCTCCGCGCAATCCCATCGCGAAGAGCGCGGCCTCGAGCTGCGGCCCGGAGATCCCCTTTCGGTCCGGCTTCTTCGGCATCATCGCAAAGAACTCCGCGTCGATCCGGCCGGTGTCGAGATCGACGAGCCGGAGCTCGAACGCCGGATGG
This sequence comes from Myxococcota bacterium, assembly GCA_963169575.1. Classification (GTDB taxonomy): domain Bacteria; phylum Myxococcota_A; class UBA9160; order UBA9160; family UBA4427; genus UBA4427. The sequence continues at coordinate 8,271 of CAUJGH010000282.1, forward strand.
GCCACGTCGGAGCGGTGCGCGAACGCGAATGGGGGCGTCACCCAGACGAGGAAGATCGGCAGCCATTCGATCCGCGTCGAGATCCGGCTCTCGCCGAGCTCGCCGACGAGGATGCGGCGATGACCGATCCGCTGCTGGAGGTCGCGGCGCCACGCAGATGCATAGGCCAGCCGGAAGGGCTCGGAGAGGAGTCGCTCCCGATCGGCGGTCGACAGGTCGGCGGAAACGTCGGGCGTTCGACTCGCTTCTGCGAGAAGGCGACTCGTGGTCCCATCGATCTCGAGATTCTCTCCGCGCAGGATGCCCGCGCTCGCCATGCCGTCCGAGCCGGCATCGTATGCGACGGGGACGAGCACGGAGCTGCGATGGCGCGTCTCGCAGGCGAGCGATGCGAGCGAGGCGAGCACGACGAGCGCGACGTGCAGGCCGAGAATCCGGCGTCTGTCCAGGCTCGGGCCCAGCCGCTTCGCCGTGCGCCGCCTCGATTCGTTTCGAATGATCACGGGCAGGATTCTCCACGGCCGTGGCGGGTGCTGCGCATCTTCCCACCCGGGCCGGATCGGTGTCAAGGGGCGGGGAAGGGCCGGATCGCGTGCGCGATGCGCCCGGAGTCGACGAGCGTCGTGAATTCGTCGGCCAGGCCTTTCGATTCATCCTGGATGCGCAGCCACCTCGCGATCCGCTCCTGCGTCCCGAGCTTCAGGAAATCATCGCGGTCGGGCACCTTCTGCCCGGGCAGACGCGAGATGAACTCGTCCGACGGGGCGATCAGGACGACGTCCTCGAGGTCGCTCGCGCGCGGCCGCCGCCAGGGCAGGGGCTTGTCGAACCACCCCGGCGTGATGCGGTCGAAGAAATGCGGGAAGAGCACGAGACCGGGCCGCCTCCGGAACGCGAAGTCGAAGTGGTAGTCGAGGATTCCGCCGTCGAAGAGCGTGCCCGGAGCGCCGGGCACGTTCCGCACCCCGGCCATCACGAGGGGAATCGAACCGCTCGCCATCAGCGCGGCCCGCAGGTTGCCCGCGTCGAGCGGTACGGGGACCGTCCGGAAATCGTCGAATCCGACCGCAGGCGGGGCGGAGGCGAAGAGGATGCGGTCGAAGGAACGGCCGAGGCCACGCCTCGACAGCAGGTTTCTCGATGCGGCCGCGGCGAGCTGCATCCGAAACGCGGTGCCGCGATCGAGGCCGCGGTCGTTTCGGAGCCGGGCGGCGACGAAATGGGAGCGGATGTCGGCATTGGTCGCGATCTCCTCCGCGCCGTGTGCCGCGAGAAGATGCGCGAGGATCCGGTCGCTCTCGCCCGAGATCGTCTCCGGCGTCGGTTGGCCGTCGTACGCCTGTCGCGTGTAGGCGTCCGCGAAACGCGCGAGGGCCGAATGGGGATCGCGCTGTGCGAAGCAGGCGTGGCGGAAGCTGCCGATCGACGAGCCGAGAGTGTCGAGCGGACGCTCGCGCGGCAGGATCACGTGGTCGATCAAGGCATCGTCGAGATGGCGGAGGACGAGCCATTTGGGGCCGCCCGACGCGCCGACGAGCGTGTCGAACAGGTCGGCGTGAAAGCCCTCGTCGCGCAGGCGTGCGGCGGCGCGCACGCCTGCGCGGATCACGAGGGAGCGGGGAGCGCCCATGCCCGGGAGCGTCCCGATCACATCTGCGTGTAGTCGGGGCCTTCGCCGCCCTGCGGCGTCGTCCAGGTGATGATCTGGTACGGATCGGCGATGTCGCAGGTCTTGCAGTGGACGCAGTTCTCGTGGTGGATGAAGAGCTCCTTCGCCCCCGGCTTGCCGGGGACGTCGATCATCTCGTACACCGCAGCCGGGCAGAACTTCTCGCACGGATTGCCGTAATCGGTCCGGCAGCTCGTCGCGCAGATGTTCGTATCCGCGACCTTGAGGTGCGGCTGCTGATCCGCCTCGTGCTGCGTGCCGGAGAAGCCGACGAGATGCTCCTTCGAGAAGGTCAGCACGCCGTCGGGCACGAACGGAGGCCGATCGCGGAGCTCCTTCGGCAGCTCCCAGATCTTCTTCATGGCCGCGTGCGAAGGATGGGTCTTGATGAAGGGGATGAGGCCGCGGCCCTTCGTGATCAGCATCAGCGGGATGTTGACGAGCATGCCGAACAGCGGAGCGATCTCGTTGGAGCCCGTGAAGTTGCGCCCCTCGAGATGCTCTTCGTAGGCCCAGCTGTTCTTGAATCTCTCGGCATAGCCACCCAGCGTCTTCGAGCTGAAATCGCGCTGCTTGAGGGCGTCGACGAGGGTCTCCGCTGCGAGCATGCCCGATTTGATGGCCATGTGGATGCCCGCGAGCTTCATGATGTTCAGCATGCTCGCGGAATCGCCGACGATCATCGCACCGTTCGCGTAGAGCTTCGGCATGGCATGCAGCCCGCCCGTCGGAATGCACTTCGCGCCGTAACGAACGAGCTCGGCGCCGTCGAGCAGATCCCGCATGAACGGCGAATCGCGCTTGAACTCCTGGGCGGCGCGATGCGGATCGTTCGTCGGATCCTCGGACGACAGCGACGTCACGTAGCCGAAGGAGATCAGGTCGTCCTTCATGT
>CAUJGH010000283.1 GCA_963169575.1 Myxococcota bacterium
CCCTCGACCTCGCCCGAGAGGCGCATGTACTCGAAGCCGGGACTGCGCAGCCCCGCCTGCTGCCGCGGGAGGTTCGCGAAATCCTGCCGGACGACGTCGGGCCAGCGCGGATCGCCCCATTCGAGGCGGGTCGGCGTCCGCGGCGGGGCATGCGCCGCCCCCTCCGGCATCAGCGTCGTCGTCCAGATCTCGAAGAGCGTCTCCTCGGGACCGAGCGGACGCACACGATAGGCGGCGGCGTTGCCGTAGACCGGCAGCAGGAAGTAGTGCGGGAAGCCGTAGTTGACCGAGGAGACGTGGCCCGACGCGACGAGCCCGTTCAGGTCCGGCATCGGGATGCCGGCCTCGCGACTGCGGCGGACGATCTCGTCGTTGAGACGCACGTTCCAGGCGACGATCGCCTCCATCGGATCCGCGGGCAGCGGCAGCTCCCGGAGATCCTCGGCGACGGCGATGTCCTTCGGATGGATCATCCCGCCGCCCATGCCCTCGGACAGGACCTTCATGAAGTAGATCGAGCTGCCGACGACGTCGTCCGGATCGGTGAACCCGACCGTATCCGTGCCGGCGCCGTAACCGCGCTTGACCGAGCGGGCGAGCAGCTGGGGATGGGTCTGCGTCGCGTGGTAGCCCTCCATGAAGGCCTCGCTCGCGAGCTTCCAGTTGACGGGCAGCACCGTCTCGTACCAGGACTCCGCGCGCATGCGCTCGACCCGAAAGGCGTCGTGGTAGGTCGCGAAGGGCTCGAGCGACGGGCGCAGCGCGGGCGCATCATCGTCGAAGTTGACGAATGCACAGCCGCCCCATGTCTCGAGGCGGCATTCGCGCAGGCGCAGATCCTCCGCCCCGAGCTGCTCCTCGCGGAAGAGGTTCGGCGCGAAGACGAAGCGATTCGAGCCGTCGAGATTCCAGCACCAGCCGTGGAAAGGACAGACGAGGCCGTTCGCTGCGTTGCCGCGCCCGGTCGCGAGGCGCATGCCGCGGTGGCGACAGGCATTGTGATAGGCGCGGACGCGATCCGGCGCTGTCCGGACGACCAGCACGCTCTGCCCGAGAATCTCGTATTCGACGAAGTCTCCGACCGCGGGAATCTCCTCGAGCCGACAGGCCATCTGCCAGACTCTCGGCCAGAGCCGCTCGCGCTCGAGCGCGAAGAAGGCGGGATCGAAATAGCGCGCGGCGGGGATCCGCTCGGGGTGCTCGACCGGATGGGGGAAGGAGAGCAGTCGGGAAGGCGAACGCGTCACGCGGCAGATCCTCCTGCAGGCCGGTCCAACATCGCTTCGATCCGCTCGGCCGCGCCGAGGGCATGATGCGCCGCGACGAAGCCGAAGACGAAGGCCGCAGCGATGCTCGCCCCGGCCCCGGGATAGGTGCGCCCCATGACCGAGGCGGTCGAATTGCCGGTCGCGTAGAGCCCCTCGATCGCGCCGCCGTCCTCGCGCAGGACGCGCGCCCATGCGTCGGTCACGAGCCCGCCCGCCGTTCCGACGTCGCTCGGCACCATCGCCGCAGCGTAGAAAGGCGGTGTCGAGATCGGACCGAGGTTGGGATTCGGCCGCACCGTCGGATCGCCGTGGGCCCGGTCGAAAAAGCGTCCGCCGCGCTGAAAATCGGCGTCGACGCCCGAGCGGCAGAATCCGTTCCAGCGCTCCACCGTCTTCGCGAGGCCGCCCGGATCGATGCCGCACTGCGCCGCCAGCGCCCCCAGCGAATCGGCCTTCTTCATGTAGCCGCTCTCGAGCCAGGCCTTCGGCGTCACGCCCGGCAGCGCGGTGCCCCACGGATAGCGCCTCCGATGCAGGCCATCGAAGACGACGAAGCTCGGGATCGCCGCGCCATGGGAGCGCTCGCGCTCGTGCATCCGCTCGCCGACCTCCATGTAGGAGGCGGATTCGTTGACATAACGCTCGCCCCGCCGATCGACGACGATCGAAAAGGGGAGGCTCAGATCGAGATGATGGGTCCAGGGCGCGAGGCTGCCGTCCGGCATGGTCGTGCCCTCGGGCCAGCGGCCATCGACGCCCTGCGTCGTCGGGACCCACCAGAAGGCGTCCATGTTGTCGACCGCCGCCCCGAGACGCATCGCCGCTTCGAGCACCTCGCCCGTATCGCCGGGATTCGCGGCGGTCCACTGCGCCCGGGTCGGCGCGGGGCCGAAGCGCCCGCGCAGGGCATCGCTGCGCGAGAAGCCACCCGCATCGAGGAGCACCGCCGCGCGCGCGCGCAGGATCCGCTCCCCGCTCGCGAGCGCGATGCGGACGCCGACCGCGCGATCGCCCTCGACGACGAGATCGACGACCGGCGCCTCCGGCACGATCGGGATGCCTTCGCGCAGAGCGATCTCGAGCAGCCGCCCCTGGATCGCCGCGCCGTTCGAGACGAGGTCGGCTCCCGTCAGCTTCGCCCGCAGCATGCGGCCGGCGAGCCGCAGGGCCATCGCCTTGCCCCGCCAGGTCCGCTTCGCGAGGTAGAGCTCGGGCAGCTCGTGGCTGTGGACCGGCATGCCCGCTCCGACCGGCGAACGCGCGAGCTTCGCGGCCCAGGGCCCGAGCGCCCTCGCATCGTAGAGCGGCGCCATCAGGCAGCGGCTGCGCGGCTCGCCGCCCGGACGATCGTCATAGTAGTCGGCCCAGCCCTCGGGCCGAAAGAATTGCATGCCGCGAGCGCGCAGATACTCGACCATCGGCGGTCCGACCTTCAGGAAGGCCTCGCGCCGCGCGGGCGAGGTCCCCGGCCCGGCGTAGGTCACGACCGAATCGAAATAGCGCCGCGCCCGCTCCTGGGAATCGGCGACGCCCTCCTCCGCCATCAACGGATTGCAGGGCGTCCAGAGCACGCCGCCCGAGATCGCCGTCGAGCCTCCGACCTTCGCCTGCTTCTCGAGAATCGCGACGCTGCGGCCGAGCTGCTTCGCGACGAGGCCCGCGATGATCGAGCCCGCGCCGCTCCCGACCACGATCAGATCCACCTCGGATCCGATCCGATCGAGAGCCTCATTCGCATCGAAGGCGATCCTGGACTGCGACATGGAGGGCCACCCGCTTTCGCGGCCAGCATCGCCCATTTCGGAATCCCTCGAAACGGGCTTGCCGCGGCGCTGCGAACTCTGACAGAATGGCGCCGACGAGGTGACGCATGGCCGCTCGCATCTTCCTGGCGATCTTCGGACTCTTCTCGCTTCCGTACGGGCTGTACTGCTTTCTGCAGCCTGGCTTTCTCGCCGATTTCGCCGGCGTCGGCTCGCTCTCGACGACGGGCACGATCGAGCTGCAGGCGATGTATGGCGGACTCCAGGCCGGCTTCGGGGCCCTCGCGCTCTTCGGTGCGCTCCGGCCCGCCTATGCGCCGACGATCCTGCTCGCGATCGCCTTCCAATGCGCCGGGCTCGGCAGCTTCCGCTTGATGGGCGCGCTCGGCGCTTCCGAGTTCTCCGCGTACACGACGCAGGGCATCGCCTTCGAGCTCGGCTCGACCCTGATCGCGTTCTTCCTCTGGCAGGCGCATCGACGCAGCGACGCCTGATCCGTTCGCCTCCGTTCGCCTCGGTTCACCTCCGGCCGCCGAGCCGCCCGCTCCGGCATCGATCGGTGCGAGCGCGGAACGCGGGGCGATTTCAGCCGAAGATCCGCTTCGCGCCGCGCAGACTGTCCTCGGCGTAGTCGGCCAGCGAACGTGCGCGCTGCTCCGCGTTCAGCACTTCGAGCACGATCGCGCCGTCGAAGCGGCGCGCGCGCAGATGCTCGGCGAGCCGATCCAGCGCGAAGACGCCCTCGCCCGGAATCCGGCGCTGGTTCATCGTCGCCTCCCAGAATGCGTCCGCGCCGAGGGGAACGCCGTCCGAGACCTGCAGGTTCGCGAGCTGCTCGGAGGGCAGCGCTTCGAGCGCCGCCCAGTCCGGCCCATTCGGATGATTGAAGAAATGCCAGGTATCGATCGTGACCCCGACGCCGCCGACGCCGGCGGCTTCGATCAGGGCGCGCGTCTCGCCGACGCTGCGCAGCTGGCTGCCGCTCGAGAACTCGAGGGCGATGCCCGTCCCGCCCTCGGCCGCGCCCTTCGTGCGGAGCTCGATGGCGCAGTGGTGCAGGCGCCGGGCGACTGCGTCGTCGACGGGCACGACGACTCGCGTATTCACGAATTCGGCCGCGAGCACGCGCGAATAGCGCACGTTCTCCTCCAGCTCGCTCGCCGTCCGCGCGTCGTCGCCGATCGCGAGCCCGGAGATCTCCATGCAGGCGAGCCCGCGGTCCCGCAGGCCATCGGCGATCCGCTCGAGGGCGACGCCCTCGGCCTCGAGCGCGCGCAGCCAGAAGATGTCGGGGGCAATCGCATCGAAGCCCGCGCGGGCCGCCGCCTCGAGATGTTCCTCCCAGCAGGTCGGCAGGCCGTGGAGAGGCGAATGATTGAGCGTCGCGTATCCGTAGCGGGGCATCGCGGGAGGCTATCCCTCGCGATCGCGAATGGGTAGGCTTCGCGCACGGCGTCCCGCCCCGTCCGGATCCGGCCGCGACACGGCGAAACCCGCTTCGAAGGAGGATTCCGCCTTGACGTCTCATGCAACGAAGAACGGCTCCCCGCTCCTGATCGTGGCCGCGCTCGCGCTGGTCGCCGCCGCGCTCGGCTGCGGCCATGCCGCCCTCGACCGCCGCATCGACGCGCTCGAGGTCGAGGCGGATCGCCAGGCCGTGATCCGCCTGATCCATCAATACGCCCATGCCATCGACGGCCGCGACGAGCAGCTCCTGCGCTCGACCTTCACGGCCGACGCCGTCGCCGAATACAAGGGCGTCAATTTCCCGATGGACGTCCGGCTCGAGGGCTTTCCCGCGATTCAGGAGTGGCTGAACGCCCAGGTCGGCGATCGCGAGGGCGCCGTGCCCTGGCATTACATGGATACGCATCTCGTCGAGGTCGACGGCAATCGCGCCTCGCTGAAGACCTTCCAGCACAACCGCCATCTCTCGGGCGTCGGGCTCTATACGGTCGAAGCCGTTCGCACGGCGCTCGGCTGGCGCATCCAGAAGCTCCACCTCGACGAACGCCTGCTCGATCCCGAGCTGCTCGAGCAGATGCACCAGAAGCCGGTCACCCCGAGCGCAGCCCCCGGCGCCTGACCCACGTCCGGGGCGGGTCCGTGCCGGGTCCAGAGCCCGGCGCGTCCCTCGTTCCCCGTCCCGTACGCCGAACCGGAGATCTCCGATGCCCCCCGATCCGACCCCGCCGAGCCGTGAAGCCCTCCGCGATTTCCTCGCGCTGATCGAGCAGGTCGATCGCGAATTCCTCGGGGCCGATCGCAACGTGACCCTGGCCTCCGACGTCGCCGCGGGCGAGCACATGCTGCTCCACCTGATCAAATGCGGCCTCGATACCTGGGTCGACAACGACGCCAGCCGGCCGCGCTTCGCGCCCCTCGCGAGCGCCGTCCTCAAATGGGGCGGCGAAGGCGCCGACAACCCCTCCCATCTCGCGCCCCTCGATCCGGCGCGTCGCTACCGCATCACGGGCCGCATGCGCGACGAGGCCTACATCAGCTTCACCATCTATACCGGCAAGCAGGAAGGCGACTTCAACGACGGCGTCGTCTCGGCCCTCAACCACACCCAGTTTCCCCGCGATGCCGACGGCCGCTTCTCGATCGACGTCCTTCCCGCGCCCCGCGACGGCGCGCTCCACATGCAGCCCGGCAAGCCCAATTGCGTGATCGCGCGCCATTACTTCGAGCGCGAGACCTGCGCGATGGCGGATCCGCACCTCGTCTGCGAGATCGCCATCGAATGCCTCGACGAGCCCGGCCATCCGCGCCCGCTCTCGCCCCCCGCCCTCGCCGACAAGCTGCGCGCGGTGATGACCTTCATCCATTCGCAGACGCTCGCGCGCGGTCCGCAGGATCCGAGCAAGACCCCCGCCTGGTTCTCGCTCGTCCCGAACCAGCTCCCGAAGCCCGAGAAATGGGTTCCGAGCGAGGGCGGCGGCGCCGGCGCCATCGACAACGCCTACTGTGCGGGCCTCGTCTTCCTGCAGCCGGGCGAGGCCCTCGTCGTCGACGCGCGCTGGCCGGAGTGTGTCTACGCGAACGTGATGTTCTGGAACCGTTTTCAGCAGACGGGCGATTACCGCTACCGCTCCTGCTCGCTGAATCGGCGCCAGATGAAGGCCGATGCCGACGGGCGCTTCACGTTCGTCGTCTCGCCCGTGAACCCCGGGCCGAAGGTCGCGAACTGGATCGATACGGAAGGCCAGCACTTCGGATCGCTCTACTGGCGCTTCCTGCTGCCGGAGGGCGACA
>CAUJGH010000284.1 GCA_963169575.1 Myxococcota bacterium
GGCGCTCGCCGGCCGCAATGCACTGGCGCGCGTGGCGCTCGCGGCGAGCGAGCTCGACCGGCTCGAGTCGAGTCCGGCGGCGCGCGAGCGATTGGGGGCGATTCGCTCGGCGGTCGACGAGCTCGATGGCGTGCTCCACGAGATCGAGCGACTCGCGAGCCCGGAGCAGGAAGGGGCTCCGCTCGAAGCCGCTTCGCTCGCGCGAACGTGGAATCGACTCGTCGACCGCCTCGCTCCGACGCTGGGCGCGCGGGGCATCGAGGTCGAACGACTGGTGGAAGGCGGGGACGCGAACGTCGCATTGCCGGCGCTGGTGCTCGAGCGGATCCTGCTCGCGTTCCTGCGGCTCGGCGTCGCGTCGCTCGAGTCCTCGGTTGGCGAGGACGAAGCGATCCCGCTCCGGCTGCTCGTCGCAGAGCGCGGGGAGACCGGGTCGCGCGAGCTCCGCCTCACCGCGACCCGCATCGGGCAGCTCCATCGCTTCGAGCTCGCGGCAGCCGAGCGGGTCGAGCTCGAGGTCGCCCTGGCGGAATGGCGCTGCGGGATGCTCGACGAGTCGGCGCAGGTTCCGAGTCGGATCGGCCTCCGGCTGCGGGCGGCGGTCTGTGATGCTTGAAGGCCGGATCTCCCCGCGCGTCGAGATCATCGAGCCGAGCGATGCGCTGCGGGCAGAGCTCGCGGGCGCACTCACGAGACTGGGCTTCGAGGTCGATGCCCGGTCGCAGGCGTCGTTGCCGGCCGATCCCGACGAACGCGCCCGCCCCGTGCTGCGCATCGTCGATCTCGCCGCGGCGGGCGCGGCGGACTGGCTCGCCGAGCCCGGGCTCGCAGCGCGCTGTCTCTTTCTGGCCGGTGGATCCGTCGATGCGCGGCGCCTCGCGCAGCGCCCGGGCATTGCGCTCGACATCCTCGACAAGCCCTTCTCGATCCAGCAGTTGGAGGCGCGTCTGCGGCGCCGCCTCGAGGCCCTGTGCGGTCCCGAACATCTTCGGATCGATCCGCTGCTCCAGACCCGGGATCCCCGGCTGGCGCGCCTGTTCGAACGCGCGCTCGAGATGGCGCGGCGCGCTTGTCCGATCAGTCTCGAAGGCGAGCTCGGGACCGGCCGCCGGGCGCTCGCGCGCGCGATCCATGCGGCGAGCGCGCGCGCAACCGGCCGCTTCGTCGTGGTCGATGGTCCGGACGTCGCCCCGCGAGCCGGGGAGTCGCTCGAGCAGGCGCTGCAGCAGCGCGTCGCGAATGCGATCGAAGGGACCCTCGTCGTCGTCGACCCCGAGATGCTGGACGACCGGGCCCAGCGCGCGCTCGAACGGGCGCTGCGCGCACCGGCCGACGATCTCGGGCCGCGCTGCATCTCGATCTCGCGCATTCCGCTCGACGAATCGGTCCGCGCGGGTCGCCTCTCGGCCGAGCTGCTCTATCGCCTCTCGGGTGCGCGCTTCCGACTGCCGCCCCTGCGCGAGCGCAGCGCCGATCGGCACGCGATCTGTGCTGCCCTCGCTCGGCGTGTCGCCCGCGAGCTGGGCCTCGCGACGCCGCGGCTCGAGAGCGAACTCGTCGATCGCCTGGCGCGCGAGGGATTTCCGGGCAATCGCCTCGGGCTCGAGAGTCGGCTCCGCGGCGCACTGCTCCGCGCAGAGCCGTCCCAGACGCTCGAAACGCTGATCTTCGCGCCCGCGGAGTCGCCGCCGCGATCCGTGGAGACGCCGCCGAGCTTCGACCTCAAGACGCTCGAGCGCGAGACGATCGTTCGCGCGCTCGATCACGCAAGCGGCAACCGGACCCACGCCTCCGCCGCTCTCGGCATCAGCGTTCGCACGCTCCGCAACAAGATCCGCGAGTACGGCCTCCGCTGAGCAGCGTCGCCCTGGGCCGCTCGCTCGGCAGATCTTGCCGGGCTCGCCGCGGCGCTCGTTTCATTGTGCATGCGCGGATTCAGTCTGGTCTCGGGCGTGCAAGGCCAGACGGGGATGGCGACCCTCCAGCCGCGCCCCAAGCCCCGAGAGCGCTGGCATGGCGCTTGCTCTGGCTTCTCCCGATCGATCCGATTCGAGATCGAGCCATTCGATCCGCAAGGTCGATCCGTTCGGGAGGGGAAGAAGCTGCCCAGCTTCGGACCCGACGCCAGGGAGGGAAAGAGAATGCCGAGCTTCGGACCGGAAGCCATGGGCGCGCTGCAGGTCGCGATGCGCTTTCGCAAGGCACGCGAGGCGGTGATCGCCGGCAACGTCGCGAACGCCGACACCCCGGGCTATCGCCGCCGCGACCTGTCCTTCGAGGGCATCCTCGAAGGCGCGCGCGCGGGTCTCGCCCGCACGCATGCGGGGCACATGCCGAATGGCTCCGGGAATCCCGAGCAGGCACGCGTCGAGATGGGCCCGCGCGGTACGCGCCCGGACGCCAATGGCGTCGACCTCGACCAGGAGCTGCTGACCGCCCATCGCAATGCCGGCGCCTTCGTCGATCAGGCCAACGTCCTTGCTCGTCTCTCGGCCCTCGTCCGAACGGCGATGGGCTGAAACCGGAGGTCCGCCCGATGAAATTCTCCGACATCATGGACATCGCCGCTTCGGGCCTGCGTGCCCAGCGGACCCGCATGACGGTCACGGCGAGCAACATCGCCAACGCCCAGACCACGCGAACCCGCGAGGGCGGCCCCTATCAGCGCCGCGATCCGGTCTTCGAAGCCGATCGGATCGGCGAGGGCTTCGGCTCCGCGCTCGAGCGCAAGATCCACAGCGTCGACGTCGCCCGGATCGTGGTCGACTCGCGCGACCCGATCACGCGCTTCCTGCCGGACCACCCGGACGCGAACGAGCAGGGTTACGTCGCGTTCCCGAACGTCAATCTGGTCGAGGAGCAGGCGAATCTCGTCGGCGCGAGCCGCGGGTACCAGGCGAACCTGCTCGTGATGCAGAAGCAGCGCAGCATGACGGACGCGCTGCTGCGCGTGGGACAGCAATAAGCCATGGATCAGGTGTTGATCGATCGGATTCGAGAGTCGGGCGCACTCGGACGCTCGGGCGGGCTTCCCGGCATCGGCGCGAAGGGCCCCGAGAACGTCGGCGGGCGCTTCGCCGAGATCGTCGCCGGGCTCGTCGGCGAAGCGAACCAGAAGCAGATCGAGGCGGAGTCCGCCGCGGCGGGACTCGCGAAGGGCGAGGTCGACATGATGGACGCCGTCGTCTCCCTGAACGAAGCCGATCTCTCGCTGCGCATGATCATGCAGATCCGCGATCGTGCGCTCGAGGCCTATCAGACCATCCTGCAGTCGATCTGAGGTGAATTTTGGCGACGCGGTTCCAGGATCTCCTGCAGCAGTTCTCGGCCCTCTCCCCCGTCCGTCAGGCGACGCTCGTCGCGACGGCCGTGGGGTCGCTCGCCTTCTTCTACTGGATCTCGACCGGCGCCCGCGAGGGCGAGTACCGGGTGCTCTACCGCGGCCTCGAAGACGCCGAGGCCGCCCAGGTCGTCGACGCGCTCACCGCGGAGCGGATCGATCACCGGATCGCCGACGGCGGGACGTCGATCGAGGTTCCGGCAGCGCGCATCCACGAGGCCCGCATGCGCGTCGCGAGTCGCGGCCTGCCGAGCGGCAACTCGCCGGGCTTCGAGATCTTCGATCAGGGCACGTTCGGCGTCACCGACTTCGTCCAGAAGGTCAACTACCACCGTGCACTCCAGGGCGAGCTCGCGCGAACGATCGAGCAGGTCGAGGGCGTCGAGAAGGTCCGCGTTCAGCTCGCGTTGCCCCAGCGCAAGGCGCTGCTCCGCAAGGACGAGCGCAAGGCGACCGCCTCGGTCGTGGTGCGGCTGCGCGCGGGGCACGATCTCGACTCCGGCCAGATCCGCGGCATCGTGCATCTGGTCGCTTCGAGCGTCGAAGGCCTCGATCCGTCGCAGGTCACGCTGGTCGACAATCGCGGCCGGCTGCTGGCACCGCAATCCGAACTCGATCCGTCCGCGGGCGGCGGTCCGTCGATGCTGCGCGCCGCACGCTCCCTCGAGAAGGGCCTCGAGGACCAGGTCGAGTCGATCCTCGAACGGACGGTCGGCCTGGGTCGCGTCGTCGCGAAGGTCAGTGCGGAGGTCGACTGGACCCAGACCGAGAAGACCGAGGAGATCTTCGATCCCAACTCCCAGATCGAGCGGAGCACCCAGCGCGAGACCGAGAGCTCGACGGACTCGACGAGCGAGGGCGGGGTCGTCGGCATCGTCGCGAACTCGCCGGAGGCCTCGCCGCCGGGGGCCGCGACCGGGACGGACTCGAGCTCCTCGCGAACCTCCGAGACGGTCAACTACGAGCTCAGCAAGACGGTGAGCCGGCAGATTCTGCCGACGGGCACCATCGAGCGGCTCTCGGTCGCGGTGCTGATCGACGGAAAGCCGGTCGTCGGGACGCCCTCGGGCGAGTCGACGCCGGCGGGCGAGACTTCCGGCGAGGCCGCGGCCTTCACGCCCTGGAGCGCCGACGAGCTCGCCGAGTTCGAGCAGCTCGCGAAGCGCGCGGTCGGCTTCTCCGCCGAGCGCGGTGACGAGATCAGCGTGATCAATGCGCCCTTCTACGCGATCGACTCGGAGCTCGATGATTCGGGGCCCGTCGTATCGCCCGGCATCCTGGCGCTCTTCTCGACGGTTCTGCAGGGCGTCGTTCTCCTGATCGCGCTCTTCCTCTTCTCGCGGCTCTTCGTGCGGCCGCTCGCGGCGGCCGTGGGCGGGAACGAGTCGACGGCGGTCAAGGAGCTGCGCAAGGAGGTCATGACGAAGCTCGCGACGGTCCAGATCGAGCTGGCCGGCGGAGTCGTGCCTCCGGATCTGGCGCTCGCTTCCGACGGCGAGGGCAGCGACGCCGGGGGATCTGCAGCGGCGGGCGACAAGAGCGGGCGCCGCTCCGGACAGGTCGGCGGCGGCCGGGGCTCCGGCGATCTCGAGATCCCGGGCCTCATGGATCCCAACGGTACGATCCCGCTGCCTGCGCAGGTCGATCGGCTGGCGCAGCTGCGGCCGGAAGATTCGGTGCGCACGATTCGCGGCTGGATGTCGGCCGGGAGTTAGTCGTTGCCGCCCAAGCACATGCAATACGAGCTGCTGTCGGGTACCGAGAAGGCGGCCATCCTCATGATGGCCCTGCCGCCGGCGCGCGTCCGCGAGCTCATGGGTCGTCTCGACGACAAGGAAGCCGAGCGGATCCTCGTCAGCATCTCGCGCTTCGAAGTCATCCCGGCCTCGGTCCTCGAGCGCGTGATGCGCGATTTTCAGGAGGCGATCGGCAAGCACGAGATCTCGGTGCAGGGCGGCCGGGAGCAGGCGTTCTCGATCATCTCGCGGGCGATCGATCCCGACCGTGCCCAGCGTCTGATGGAGAAGCTCGGCCGCGACGAAAAACGGATCGACTGGTCGCTGCGCGAGTACAACACCGACTTCATCGCCGGACAGCTCGCGCTCGAGCATCCTCAAACGGTCGCCCTCATCCTCGCCCAGTTTCCCTCCGAGCGCGGTGCGGCGGTCGTCGCCCATCTCGAGGACCAGCTGCGGCCCGAGGTCATGCTCCGGGTCGGCAATCTCCAGACCGTGGCCAGCGACGTGATCTACGAGCTGGAAGACGAGATCTCGATGATGTTCGTCCGGCAGGTCGGCGCGCCGACCCCGGTCGGCGGGACCGACGTCGCGGCGAAGCTGCTGAACGGCGTTTCGAAGTCCGAAGGACAGGAGATCCTCGAGAAGATGGACTCCCGCGATCCCGAGGTCGCGGCCGACATCCGCAAGAAGATGCTGACCTTCAACGACCTCGAGACGATCGACAAGCGCGGCTTCCAGGCGCTGCTGCGCGAGATCCCGACCGAAGACCTCGTGATCGCGCTCAAGACGGCGAGCGACGCGATGAAGGAGAAGGTCTTCTCGAACGTTTCGTCGCGGGCGGCAGACCAGATTCGCGAGGAATCCGAGCTGCTGCCCCCGATGCGCCTCTCCGAGATCGAGAACGTGCAGCGCCAGATCGTGGACGTGGCACGGCGGCTCGAGGAAGAGGGCACGCTCTCGATCGATACGGGCGGCGGAGGCGACGATGTCCTCGTTTAGGCCGGACCCGACCCTGGCGAAGCTCGGCTTCCGTGCGGCCGGCGGCGCGACCGGCGCGAAGGCAGCGCGTGATTTCCGTCCCGACATCGCGGGCGAACGAGCGCCGGAGCCCGATCGGGAGTCCCGGCCGGCCTGTACGCCCGCGCAGCACGCGGCGCTCGAGGATGCCGCGTTCGAGAAGGGCCGCGCGTCGGCGACGGTCGACTTCGCGCGCTGCGAGCAGGCCTGCAGCGTCTTCGAACAGGCCGCGGCCGCACTCGATCGCGTCGCTGCGCGTCGGCTCCACGAGAATCGCGAGACGGTCCTCGAGCTCGCGGCCGAGATCGCCCGGCACTGGATCGGCGAAGAGCTGCGCGTCGATCCGACCCGCTATGCGGGGCCGCTCGAACGCGCGTTGTCGCTCTGCGCCGCAGCCTCGAGGGCTCGGATCCATCTCCATCCCGAGGTCCTCGCCGCACTCGAGACGAGCCTGCCCGAGTGGCTCGACCGCTGGTCGGAACGGCTGGACGTCGAGATCGCGGCCGATGCATCGCTCGCGCCGGGCGCGTTCCGGATCGAGAGCGGCGCACAGGCGATCGACGCCGGCTTCGCGGGCTTCGCGGGCCGGCTACGGGAAGCCCTCGCGGCGGCCTTCGCCGCGCCGGCGCCGGAGGCGACCGCATGCTGAACGCCGTCGCGGATGCCGCCTTCCTGCTCGCGGCCAAGCGGGAGCTCGCCGCCTGGCGGCCGTTCGAGCGCGTCGGTCGCGTTCGCTCGGTCGTCGGACTGCTCGTCGAGGTCGAGGGCCTCCGCCCGTCGCTCGGAGCGTTCTGCTCGATCGAATCGGAGGCCGGAGCCGCTCTGCTCGAAGGCGAGATCGTCGGGCTGCGGGACGAGGTCTCGCTCGTGATGCCCTTCGGCGAGCTGCGGGGCGTCCAGGTCGGCGCGCGTGTCCGGATCCAGGCGGACGTCGATCGTGTGCCGTCGGGGCCGGGCTGTCTCGGCCGGGTGCTCGACGCGCTCGGACGGCCGATCGACGGCAAGGGGCCGCTCGTCGACGTCGCTTCCCGGCCGATCGAGAGCCCGCCGGTCGGCACCGTGACCCGCGCCCGCATCGCCGAGCCGCTCGATCTCGGTCTGCGCGCGCTCGACGTCTTCGCGACGGTCGGCCGCGGCATGCGCCTCGGGATCTTCGCGGGCTCCGGTGTCGGCAAGTCGACGCTGCTCGGACAGCTCGCGAGCCAGGCCGACGTCGACGTCTCGGTGATCGCGCTGATCGGCGAGCGACGGCGCGAGGTGCGCGAGTTCATCGAGCGCGATCTCGGGGATGCGCTCGCGCGCTCGGTCGTCGTGGTCTCGACGAGCGACGAGCCGGCGACGCTGCGGACGCGCGGGGCGCGGGTCGCCACGGCGATCGCCGAGGGCTTCCGCGACGCGGGCCGCGACGTGCTGTTGATGATGGATTCGCTGACGCGCTTCTGTACGGCGCAGCGCGAGATCGGGCTCGCCACGGGCGAGCCGCCGACGACCCGGGGCTATACGCCGTCCGTCTGGAGCCAGCTTCCGAAGCTGGTCGAGCGGGCAGGGACCACCGCCGGCGTCGGGAGCATCACGGGCCTCTACACGATCCTGGTCGAAGGCGACGACATGAACGAGCCCGTCGCGGACGCCGCGCGCTCGCTGCTCGACGGGCACGTCGAGCTCTCGCGGCGGATCGCCGAACGCGGGCGATTCCCGGCCGTCGACGTGCTCTCGAGCGTCTCCCGCGTGATGCCCGACGTGACGACGCCCGAGCATCAAGCGCTCGCCCGGGAGGCCCGCGCCGCGCTCGCGACCTATCGCGATGCAGAGGACCTGATCACGGTGGGCGCCTACGCAGAGGGATCCGATCCGATGGTCGATCGCGCGCGGCGATTGCAGCCGGCGCTGCAGGCGTTCCTCAATCAACCGCGCGGCGAGGTGACACCGCTCGGCGATGCCGTGGCCCGGCTGCGCGGACTGCTGCGAGGGGGCAAGGCATGAAGCGATTCGTCTTCCGACTCGAGCGGGTGCTCGGCATTCGCCGCTTCGAGCTCGAGCGCGCGCGCAGGGTGCTCGCCGAGGTCGAGGTCGAAGCGGGGCGCCTGGCGGCGCTCCTCGACGATGCTGCGCGGCGTCTGGAAGAAGGACGCCGGCGGCTCGACGAGGAGTCGGCGGCGGGGGCCGATGGCGCGCTGCTCGCGCTGCGCGCGCGGGCCGTTCGTTCGGGCAG
>CAUJGH010000285.1 GCA_963169575.1 Myxococcota bacterium
CGTTCTCCTTTCGACCGCTGTAAACGCTCTCTTGAGACACAGCTCGGCCCACACCGACGCCGCGAGGGCCCGAGCCGCCGCGCGAGCCCCCTGCGAGCGGCATCCAGCGAGCAGATCGGGCTCGACGAGACCGCGCCCAAAAGGAAAACGCGGGCCCGAGGGCCCGCGTTCACATCGAGACGATCGACCCGCCGCGCCGTCCGGCGCCCGCTTCGATCCGGACGATCTACTCGTCCCCGAACGACTCCGAGCCCCCTTCGGCGGCAGCCGGAACCGCGGCCGAACCCCGGGCCGGAGCAACCGGCCGCGCATGCGACCCGGCCTCACCGACCGGCGTCGGCAACTTCAACCCCTTCGCGAGGAAGACCTCCTCGGCGAGGCGCGCCGTGATGTCGGGATTCTCCTTGAGGAAGGTCCGGGCCTTCTCGCGGCCCTGCCCGATGCGCTCGCCCCCGTAGGAGAACCAGGATCCGCTCTTCTCGACGACTCCCGCATCGACACCGAGATCGATCAGGTCACCTTCGCGCGAGATCCCCTCGTTGTAGATGATGTCGAACTCGGCCTGCCGGAAGGGCGGAGCCACCTTGTTCTTCACGATCTTGACGCGGGTGCGGTTGCCCGTGACCTCCTCGCCCTCCTTGATCGCCGCGATCCGGCGGACGTCGATGCGGATCGACGAATAGAACTTGAGCGCGTTCCCGCCGGTCGTCGTCTCGGGACTTCCGAACATCACGCCGATCTTCATGCGGATCTGGTTGATGAAGATGATCGTCGCCCCGGACTTCGAGACCGTGCCCGTCAGCTTTCGGAGAGCCTGGCTCATGAGCCGGGCCTGCAGGCCGACATGGGAGTCGCCCATCTCGCCCTCGATTTCGGCCCGCGGCACGAGCGCCGCAACCGAGTCGATCACGACGAGATCGATCGCCCCCGAGCGCAGCAACACATCCGCGATCTCGAGCGCCTCTTCACCGGTATCCGGCTGCGAGACGAGCAGTTCGTCGATGTTGACGCCGAGCCGGCGCGCGTAGTTGACGTCGAGTGCATGCTCGGCATCGATGAACGCAGCGACACCGCCCCGCTTCTGGACTTCGGCGATCGCATGCAGCGTCAGCGTCGTCTTGCCGCTCGACTCCGGGCCGTAGATCTCGACCACGCGGCCGCGCGGATAGCCTCCGATCCCGAGCGCGATGTCGAGGCTCGGCGCCCCGCTCGAGAAGCAGGCGATCTCGTGGTCCGCCGCGTCTTCGGTCATGCGCGTGATCGAGCCCTTCCCGAACTGCTTCTCGATGCTCGACACCGCGAGCTCGATGGCCTTCGCCTTCGCCTCGTCCGCAACCCCCCCTCGTTCGACCTTCGCCTTCGCTTCGACGTCCTTGCCCCGTGCCATTCTTCCTGCCTCCTCGTCTCGAGTTTGAAATTCGTTCGCTCGACTCTGGGAATCTGATCCACCCGACCCCGACACCGACCCCGACCCCGACCCGCTTCTTCATCCGGGCGCCGAGCTACCCCCTGCCCGGCGCATCAAGCTCGGACCGACCAGCGGCTCGCCCATCAGCGATCGACGGATCCAGTCGAGCGCGACCTGGGACGTCAGCATGCGATGGCGCGAGCGATCCACGGCGAAGACGAACGAGTCCGCGTGGGTCGACCGTGCCGTCGCGAGGGCGATCCAGACGAGCCCCACCGGCTTGGTCGCCGTTCCGCCGTCCGGCCCCGAGATCCCGGAGGTCGCCAGCGCGAAGTCGCTTCCGAAGCGGGCGCGGGCCCCCTCGGCCATCGCCCGCACCACCGGCTCCGAAACGGCCCCCTCGCGTTCGATCAACGCCGGTTCGATCCCGAGCAGCGACGACTTCGCCCGATTGGAATAGGCGACGACACCGCCCAGGAACCAGCCCGACGAGCCGGGGACATCCGTGACCCGCTCTGCGATCAGCCCGCCCGTACACGACTCGGCCGTCGCGAGCGTCCGGCCCGCATCGCGCAGCATCCGGCCGACCACGCTCTCCATCGAGTCCTCGCCCTCGCCGAAGACCACCGGACCGAGCTGGGCGCGGATCGCGCGCACGACCTCGGCGATCCGGCGATCGGCCTCCTCGGCCGTCGCCGCGCGGGCGACCGGGCGCAGGGAATTGTCCGGGAAGGCCGTTCGAAAGCCGAGCTCGACCTCGCCGTCCCGGGCGAGATCGCGCAGTTCGGCTTCGAGCGTCGACTCCCCCATCCCGAAAGTCCGCAACAGGGCCGCCCGCACGACCCGACGCGGCGCTCCCGAAACGGCAGCGCGATCACGGGCCTCGAGCAGACGCGCCAGCCGAGGCATCACCTGCTCGTCCATCATGCGGTCGAGCTCGCGCGGCACCCCCGGCATCGAGAAGAACACGACCTCGCCCGCGGCGCCGGCTCCTACCCCATCGACCGTCCCATCGACTGTCCCATCGACACGGCGCGGCACCGCGAGCGCGAATCCCGGCGCCGTTCCGATCGGATTCGCCAGGACATCCGCGCCGCTCGGAAAAAAGGCCTGCTTGCGATTGACGTCGGCCATCTCCCGCCCGACGCGGGCGAAGAATCCCTCGATCGCCGCGAGCGACGCCGGATCGAGCTCGAGCTTCCGCCCGAAGGTCTCCGCGAGCACCTCCGTCGTCAGGTCGTCCCGCGTCGGCCCGAGTCCCCCCGAGACGAGCACGACGTCGCTGCGCGCCGCTGCGCGCAGGAAGACGTCCCGCATGTCGTCCTGATCATCGAGTACCGAGACCTGATGGCGGCAATCGACATCGAGCAGCATCAATCGCTGGGCGAGCCGCGCCTTGTTCGAATCGATGATCTCGCCGCGCAGCAGCTCGTCGCCGATCGTGATGATTTCCGCGTTCATGCCCAGTCTCCGAATCGCCGCATGCAATCCACTGCCCGGCCGGCCCGGAGGCCGACTGCCCGGGCCGGTCCGACCGGGCGCCGCTCATGGAAGCAGGCGCCTGCGACGGATCCGGTCACGCCGGGATGGCCATCCAGCAAGGCTTCAGCGGACCGGGAAAAACTCGAAGCGCGGGTCGAACACGCCAATGGCTTGGTACCGAGGGCCGACCGTCACGGAACCGGGCGGTCGCGTCGTCGCGGGGGGGCGTCGAACGAGGGCCAACTTAGCCGTCCCGGACGAAGAGCGTCAATCAAAAAGGCGAAAATTCGACGAAATCAGGAGCCGGCTCGGAGCTGGATTCAAGACTTCAGGCGCCGGGGCCGGGGGCCGATGGGAGCCAGCAACCCATGCGCAACCTCGAGACCCGATCCCTACGGCCACTGCCCGGGTCCCACTCCGATCCCCCGATCGGCAGCGGGGGACGCAGCACCGCGGACGTGACGAGTCTCCTGCTCGAGCTGACACGGGGGCTGCGCGGGCTCGCGGCACCCGGTGGGACGCCATCGCGGCATCGGGCGCTCGCAGAGCGGGTCTTCCTCGCCGTCTCCGCCGACATCGCGCGGGCAGGCCCCCTCGAGCTCGTGGTCCGCGGCGAGACCTTCACCGTCCCCGATTTTCCAGATCGCCTCGACGCGCGCGGAGGTCTCGCCGAGTTTCGCCGTGCTCTCACCGATCACGCGATCGAGCGTCTCCGCCTCGACTCCCGGCTGACACTGGATGCGCTCCAGGGTTTTCTCGAGCTGCTGCTCCGCCCGCCCGCGATCGAAAGAGACGCAGTCGCCTTCTTCCGCACCCTCGCCGCGAGAGACGCGCGTGGCCTGCGCCTCAACGCGCTCGACGAGACCACCGCCCCCTCGCCGCGCCCGCTCGCGGCAACGCCCCCGCACCCGTCGATCAGCGTGACGACGCCGCGGGTCGCCGTCACGGCACCGCCCTCCCCGGCCGAGCCCGCGATGGCCCGGCCCGCGCCGCCCGCAGAGCCGGCCGTGCACGCCCGCCCGACGAAGGACACGCGCGGTGACCGCCTGCGCGCACGCCTGGTCGAGCTCGAACATACGATCGACGACGCCGTCTACGCCGAGCGCGCCGCGGAGATCGTCGTCTGGACGCGACAGATCTGGCAGGACGGCCTCCGCGAAGACGCCTATCAAGCCCTGCAAGTCCTCGCCGACCACGCCGTCGGCAGTGGAGGCCGCGCCGAATCCCAGGCCCGGATCGCTCAAGCCCGCTTCGCCGAGCTCGCGATCGACGAGCCGCTCGACGATCTGATCGACCGGGCACTCGCGAGCGATGCCGCGGGCGTGCGTGCGGCACAGCTGCTGCTCCAACGGCGCGAAGCCGCGGTGCCGCGCGTCGTCGCACGCATCTGTGCGCTCGAGGATCCGTTCGCCGCGAGCCCTCTTCACGCGCTCGTGCTGACGAGCGGCGACGCAGCCATCCCGACCCTGCTCGAAGGCATCGCGGGCCGCGACGAGATCCGCGCCCGGGTCTGCATCCGCCTCGCC
>CAUJGH010000286.1 GCA_963169575.1 Myxococcota bacterium
CTACGATGCGCGCGTCGAAGCCGAACGCGAGAGCCAGACCCAGCCCGACGACCGCACGGCGGACGCGGCGCGGCTCGGCGCGCCGGACGTCCGGATGGGCGGGCTGAAGGCCGGCGGCGACCCCGAAGATCAGATGTGGAGCGACTCGGGCAGCCAGCTCTCGCGCGTCGCGAAACGCTGACGGCCGAGGGGCGCGAGATCGCAGCTCGTCGAGACGCCATCGACGATGCGCTCCGCCAGCGCCCGCGCGACCCCGAACGACTGCATCACGCCCCGGCCCGTGAACGAATGCGCCTCGAAGAGATTCGCGATGCCGGGAACCGGCCCGGCGATGCCGCTGCAATCGGGCGTCACGGCATAGAGGCCGGACCAGCCGCGGACATGCCCGCAGCGCTCGAAGGCCGAAGCGCGATGGGCGAGCCGGGGCCAGATGAAGGTCTCGAAGAAATCGGCACCGTCGTAGGCGAAGTCGAAGCCGGGCGCCTCTTCGGGGATCGAATAGCCCGCCAGGACATGGCCTCCCTCCGGATGGAAATAGAGATCGCTCGCATCGACGACCATGCCGAGGGCATCGAAGTCGAAGCCTTGCGGCAGCGCCGAGCGCTCGAATCCGACGAGACAGATCTGACGGCGCACGGCCTCGGTGACGTCGCGGATCCCGAGCTTGCCCGAGAAGACCGTCGACCAGGCGCCCAGGCAGTTGACCAGGATCTCGCATTCGATGCGCGTCTCGCGCCGCCTCCGGGCGCGGTCGATGCGATGGCTCGTCAGGATCGCGCGCAACGCGCCCGACGCATCCGCCGCGTCGACGCCCTCGACCTCGATCACGTCGATCGCCCGGACGCGCCGCGTCCCGCTCTCGCCCGGGACACGCACCGTCTCGACCCCGTCGACGTAGTGTCGGTTGAGGAAGCGGACGCCGAGCGCCTCCGCCTCGCTGCGATAGAAGGCGCGCACGGCGTTCGGATTGATGAGGCCGTCACGCGGCGACCAGGTCGCCCCGACGATCTCCTCGAGATGGGAATCGAGCAGCGGACAATGCGCTGCGATCTCGTCGGGTCCGAGCAGCTCGACCCCGAGGCCCTGGGCGTTCTGGACCCTCTGCTTCTCGCGCGCGATCCGCAGCTGCTCGGGGTCGTCGTAGAGCCAGAGATAGCCCCGCTCCCGGAATCCGAATTGCGCCCGGCGCTCCCGGAAGAAATCGAGCGTCTGTCGGCAGGTCTCGATGTTCACCGGCTGCCACCAGGTCGCGCGCACGCCCCCCGCGTTCAGCTCCGACGAGGCGTAGATCCCCGCCAGGTCGAGATCGACGACGCAGACGTCTCGCCAGCCCCGCTCGGCGAGACAGTAGGCGACGGCCGATCCGATGATGCCGCCTCCGGCAATGACGACGCTCGCTTGCATGCGCGCGACTCCCGGGAATGCGCCCCGATCGGGCTCCCCGAGTCTGCCGCGTCGCGTCCGCGCCGTCGCCCCGTCCCTCGCTAGACTGGCCCGCTCGGATGCCTCTCGACCCCTGATCCCCGAACGCCTCGCCAAGGAGCGCCCCATGTCCGATCAGCCCCGCCTCCCCTCCGCCAACCGCATCGGCGGCCCCGGCAGCCTCGCCGGAAAGCGCGCAATCGTGATCGGCGCGAGCAGCGGCATCGGCCTCGCGACGGCCGAGGCGCTGGCGGTCGACGGTGCGCATGTCCTGATGTGTGCGCGCGGACGCGAGCGGCTCGAGGCGGCGGCGAAGCAGCTCGTCGCGGCGCTGCCCGAGGCGAAGGACCGGATCGCGACGCGCGTCGTCGATGGGCTCGTCGGCGCGGAGGTCCGGGAGGCCGTCGCGGCGGCCGGCGGCGCGGGCGGCCTCGACATCGCCGTCAGCGTGCCCGGCGGCGGCAATTTCTCGCCCGTGCTCGCCTACGACGACGACGATTTCAGCGCGACGATCGATGCGAACGTCCGGCCGATCTTCCTGCTGCTGAAATACGCGGGCAAGGCGATGGTGAAGAAGGGCGGCGGATCGATCGTCGCGGTCTCCTCGACGGCCGCCGTGATGTCGTCTCCGTTCCTCGCCGCCTACTGTGCGGCGAAGGCCGCCTGCGATCAGCTCGTCAAGGTCGCGGCCGATGAGCTCGGCCGGCAGGGCGTGCGGATCAACGCGGTTCGCCCCGGCCTCACGCGAACGGGCGCGACCGACGGCATGTTCGGCGCGCGCCCCCTGATCGAGGCCTTCCTCGCCGAACAGCCGATCCGCCACGAGGGCGAGCCCGCCGACATCGCGCGCGCGATCCGCTTCCTCGCGGGTCCGGAATCCGCCTGGATCACGGGCGAGGCGATCACCGTCGACGGCGGCCATACGATCCGGAAATTCCCGTGGCTCGAGGAGGTCGCGAAGGGCGTGGTCGGGGAGCAGGTCTTCGCGGCGGCGATGCGGGGAGATTGAAGCAGCGGGATGCTGGCCGAGAGGACTGCGGAGAGCGGAGCGGGAGGCGAGCCGAATTGCGCTTCCCGGGGCACCGCCGCATGCTCGGACGTTCCGCGGCGCCCGTCGAAGGAGACCTGCCGATGGAACGTGCCGAAAAGGGCGCATCCGATGCCTCGACTCGGTCCTCGTCGCCCTCCCGCGCGCGGCGCGATGCAGCACGGGACGGCCGCGCCGCCGCCCGCGCATCGGCAGAGGCGAGGCCGGATCGATCGATCGTCGAATCGATCCGAAAGTACATCGCCTCCCATCTCGACGAAGACCTGACCCTCGCCGTCCTCGCCCGCCGTGCCGGAATGAGCGCATCCTGCTTCTCGCGCTGGTTTCGCGACCAGACGGGCATGACACCCCATGCCTTCGTCCTCGAGGCCCGGGTCGCGCGGGCGAAGGCGCTCCTGCGCCAGTCGGGCCTCCCGCTGATCGACGTCGCCCTCGCCGTCGGCTTTTCGAGCCAGTCCTGCCTCAACGTGACGTTTCGGCGACGCGCGGGCGTTACGCCCGCGGAATACCGCGCCGAGTTCAGCAAGAAAGCGCAAGACTTGCGAGGGGGCAGCGTGCGACGCTCGACGACACCCGAGAACGTCGCCCACGCCCGATCGGCTCCGAGCCGCCGAGGGACGAGGTCGCGAGGAGAGATCGAATGAACGCCTACCAGAAGCTCTATACCGCCGACGATACCGCCGTCGTCTTCATCGACTTCCAGCCCCAGATGACCTTCGGCGTCGCGAACATCGACCGCGCGACGCTCGTCAACAACGTCGTGCTGCTCGCGAAGGTCGCGAAGGAGTTCGGCGTTCCGACGGTCCTGACCTCGGTCGAGACCGAGAGCTTCTCGGGATATACCTGGCCGCAGCTGCTCGACGTCTTTCCGGGCCAGCCGGTGATCGAGCGAACCTCGATGAACTCCTGGGACGACCCGGGGTTCCGCGATGCGATCGTGGCGACGGGCCGGAAGAAGATCCTGATGACGGGCCTCTGGACGGAGGTCTGCGTGACCTGGCCGACGATCGAGATGCTCGGCGCGGGCTACGACGTCTACGTCGTCGACGATTGCTGCGGCGCGACCTCCGTCGCAGCCCAGGACGCGGCGCTCTCGCGCATGGTCCAGGCCGGCGCGACACGGCTGACGGCGATCGGCGCCTTGCTCGAGTTCCAGCGTGATTGGAAGAACCGCACGCATTACGACGCGCTGATGACGCTCCTGAAGGAACACGCCGGCGCCTATGGCAGCGGCGTCGAGTACGCCTACACGATGGTCCACAAGGCGGCGCAATCCGCGAAGGTCCCGCAGAAGGTGGGCACGAAGACGAGCCACTGAGAATGATGCTCGGCGCCATCGCCGAGCGCGGCAGGTCCCCATGGCAATCCACGTCGCGATCACACGCCGGGTCCGGGCGGGCTGCGAAGCCGAATTCCAGGCCGCGCTGCGCGAATTCCTGACGGCCTCGCTCGCCCACGAAGGCGTCCTCGGCGTCCACATGCTGACGCCGGCCCCGGCGAGCGGAGGCAGCGAATACGGCATCCTGCGGACCTTCGCCGACGAGCAGGAGCGCGACGCCTTCTACCGATCGCCCCTCTACACGGCCTGGCTCGAGCGCGTCGCCCCGCTGACCCTCGGCGACTGCGCTCGCCGCGAGCTCTCCGGGCTCGAGGCGTGGTTCCGCGGCACGAACGCCCTGCCCCCGCGCTGGAAGATGGCGACGGCGACCCTGCTCGGCGTCTATCCGACGAGCCTCCTGCTCTCGCTGACCGTCGCCGAGCAGACGCGCGAATGGCCCTTCCTGCTGCGCAATCTCGCCTTCGCGGCGGCGATGGTCGGCGTGCTGACCTGGCTCGTGATGCCGCTCGTGACCCGCGCGGTCCATGGCTGGCTGCATCCGGGCGAGGACGGAGAACGAACATGAGTGCGACGCCTGCCGACCTCGTCATTCGCAACGCCCGCATCACGACCCTCGATCCCGCGCGGCCCGAAGCGGCGGCGATCGCCGTCACCGGGGGACGCATCGCGAGCCTCGGCCCCGATGCCGAAGGCGCGATCGGCCCGCGCACGCAGGTCGTCGACGCGAATCGCCGCCGCGTCATCCCCGGCCTCAACGACTCCCATCTCCACGTCATCCGCGCCGGCCTCAACTACCACCTCGAGCTGCGCTGGGACGGCATCCCCTCCCTCGCCGACGCCCTGCGCAGGTTGAAGGAGCAGGCGCTCCACACGCCCCCGCCGCAGTGGGTGCGCGTCATCGGCGGCTGGAACGAATGGCAGTTCGCCGAGAAGCGGATGCCGAGTCTCGAGGAGCTGAATGCGGCGGCGCCCGAAACGCCCGTCATCGTGCTTCATCTCTACGACAGCGCGCTCCTGAACCGCGCGGCGCTGCGCGCGCTCGGATTCGACTCCTCGACGCCCAACCCGCCCGGCGGCCTCGTCGCGCGGGATGCGAGCGGTGAGCCGACGGGGCTCCTCGTCGCCGAGCCGAGCGCGTTCGTCCTCTATTCGACGATCGCCCGGGCGCCGAAGCTCGGCTTCGACGACCAGCTGAACTCCTCGCGGCATTTCATGCGGGAGCTGAACCGCTTCGGGGTGACGAGCGTCGGGGACGCCGGCGGCGGCTGGCAGAACTACCCCGAGGACTACGGCGTCATCCAGCAGCTCGCCCGCAATGGGGAGATGACGCTGCGCATCGCCTACAGCCTCTTCGCCCAGAAGGCCGGCGCGGAGCTCGCCGACTACACGCGCTGGATCGGCATGACCTGCCCCGGCGAGGGCGACGCCATGCTCTCGGTCGCCGGCGCCGGGGAGAACCTCGTCTGGAGCGGGAGCGATTTCGAGAATTTTCTGCAGCCGCGGCCCGATCTGCAGCCGATCCTCGAGAGCGAGCTCGAGGCGGTGATCCGCGCCCTCGTCGGTGCACGCTGGCCCTTCCGGATCCACGCGACCTACGACGAGACGATCGATCGCTTCCTCGGCATCTTCGAACGGGTCGACCGCGAGATCCCCTTCGACGGCCTGCGCTGGTTCTTCGACCATGCCGAGACGATCGGCCCGAAGAACATCGAGCGGACCCGCGCGCTCGGCGGCGGCATCGCGATCCAGCATCGCATGGCCTATCAAGGCGAATATTTCATCCGGCGCTACGGCCGCGAAGCCGCGCGCGCCTGCCCGCCGATCCGCCGGCTGCTCGCCGCCGGCATTCCCGTCGGCGCCGGCACCGACGGCACCCGCGTCGCGAGCTACCACCCCTGGACCTGCCTCGATTGGCTCGTCACCGGCCGGACCGTCGGAGGAACGCGCCTCACCGAAGACGAAGGCCTGCTCTCCCGCGAAGAGGCGCTCCGTCTCTATACCCAGGGCAGCGCCTGGTTCAGCGGCGAAGCCGGACGAAAGGGCCAGCTCGTCGCCGGCCAGCTCGCCGATCTCGCGGTCCTCTCGGACGACTACCTGAGCTGCCCCGAGAGCGCGATCCGCCGGATCGAATCGGTCCTCACCGTCTGCGACGGCCGGATCGTCCACGCCGCCGGCGAGTTCGCGAAGCGCTCGCCTCCCCTTCCGCCCGTCAGCCCGAGCTGGTCTCCGATCGCGCGATTCGGCGGCCATCCGAACGAAGCGCCCGCCGCCCATGATCATCCCGCGATCTTCGGAGCCGACGGCCGGCTCTGGGGCGAGCGCTGCGACTGCGCCGTCTGAGCGCGGCCTCCGGATCCTCGGATCCGCCGCGCCGAGCCTGCAGGCCTGCGAACGATTCCGCGAAACGACGCCCGACCCGAACGGAAAGGAGATCCGAAATGAAGATCACCAAGCGCGCGAGCGAGGACCGCGGCAAGAGCGAGCTCGGCTGGCTCCACGGCCGCCATAGCTTCTCCTTCGCCGAATACCGCGACCCCGCCCATATGGGCTTTCGCAACCTGCGTGTCCTCAACGACGACATCGTCGAGCCCGGCCAGGGCTTCGGAACCCATGGCCATCAGAACGCCGAGATCCTGACCTACGTCATCGAGGGCCGCCTCGAGCACAAGGACTCGATGGGCAACGGCAGCATCATCGAGCCGGGCAAGCTGCAGTACATGAGCGCCGGCAGCGGGGTGACCCACAGCGAGTTCAATCCGTCCCGCGACGCGCGCGTTCATCTGCTCCAGATCTGGATCCTGCCCGACGAGAACGGCGGCGAGCCGCGTTATGCCGAGCATGCGCTGCCGGCCGCCGCGGCCGAGAGCGGGCTGACGCTCGCCTTCTCGGGCAGGCCCCGGGACGGTGCGCTCGAGATCCGCGCGGATGCCGACGTCTTTCTGGGCCGGCTGACGCCCGGCGGCGCGCTCGTGCATGCGACCTCGCCGAGCCGCGGCGTCTGGATCCACGTCTTCGAAGGCCGCCTCTCCGCCGGCGCGACGCAGCTCGGCGAGGGCGACGGCGCTGCGATCGAGCAGGCCGCGTCGATCGAGCTCGCGAGCGCGGAAGGCGCGGGATTCCTGCTCTTCGATCTGCGCTGAGCGCGGCCGCGGCTCCGCCGCTCGCCGTGCCGGCGCTCAGAGACCGCGCGGATCCCCGGCGCCGAGCGGCGCCAATACGCCCGGCTGCGCCAGCCCGCGCCAGGCCCCGAGCGGATCGAGCATCTGCCGCACCGCCCTCCGCGCCGGCGCCGACATCGCCGCGAGCTCCTCCGCGATCGATGCGCGCCGCGCCTCGAGCTCGGGCCAGACCGGCAGGATCGTCCGTCCGAATCCGAGATCGACGACGACGCGATCCTCGCCCGCGGCGAGCGCCTCGCGATTCGCCTCGAGATAGGCGAGCTGATCCCGCGCGATCTCCGCGAGGACGGGCAGCAGCGAGACCGGAATCGCATCGTCTCCGCCCGGCCGCGGCCGCGCGCGCCGCACGCTCTCCGGATAGAGCCGCAGCGCCGGTGAGAAGCGCGCGACGCGCTCCCGCAGGCGCGCATCGGCGAAGATCTCGCTCTCGAGCCAGGCCGCCAGCGATCCGTCGGGCCGCGTCGGCGCGCTGCCGAGCAGGAAGCCCGATGCCACGAGATGACTCGCCAGACCCTCCAGCAGCGCGGGCGCGCGCTCGGGCCAGAGCGGCAGCCAGAGCTCGATCCAATCCTCGAGCAGCCGCGCGCAGATCCGGCGCACCGGCGTCATCGGCCGCCAGGCCGGCTCGGGCCGGATCCGCTCGAGATAGTCGAGCGTCGCCGCGAGCTCGCCGAGCACGAAACCTTCGGGCGTCCGCAGATAGGGCCCCGCGTCTCGCCCCGCGCGCGCCGAGAGCGCGAACGAAAGCGCCGGCGTCTCCGCGACGAGCTCGAAGTCGATCCCCTTGGCGACGAGCGCCGTCATGAGAGCGATCGAATCCCGCGCCGAGGCGTCGCCATACACCGCGTGTCGCATCTGCCCTCCGCTCGCCCCGCTCGCCCGCTCGGCCATCGCACGTCCAGCGGATGAAAGGCTCATCTTCGGCGCGACGCTCCCCGCGTCGCCGCCCTCCGATGCCCTTCGCCGCTGCGCGTCAATCGCCCCAGCGGATCGTCAGCTCGACCTTCGTCTCCGGATGGATCGAGCATGCGACGGGACACCGATCCGCCGCCTCGCGCAGCCGCTCCCGCGCCGTCTCCGGCACGCCCTTCGGCATCTCCATCTCGACGACGACCCGCCCGACACGCCGCCGCGGCTCGAGGCTCATGTGCTTCTCGACGCGGGCCCGCGCGCCGTCGATCTTCCAGCCCTCGCGCTGCGCGAGGATCCCCATCGTCGTCAGCATGCAGGTCCCGAGCGACGCGGCGAGCAGATCCGTCGGTGAGAACGACTCGCCCTTGCCCTGATTGTCGACCGGCGCATCGGTCTCGAGGCTCGCCTTCGACGGCCCATGGACCGCCGTCGTATGCAGCCCCCCCTCATAGACGAGCTTCATCTCCACCATCGCAGTCCATTCTCCTCGTTCCTCATCGTGGACACCGCATCCCGCGCCATCCCGCGCGAACCCGAGGATGTTGCCCGAATCCCCGCGTTCACGCCCCCGAAATCCCGCCCCTGCGTGCTAGCGTCGCAGGCCTTCATGCAACCCACGCTCGACAGCGCGCCCCTCCGCCCCGGGCCCGAGCGGGACGCCCGCCTGGCTTCCGCCCTCGAACGCCTCGGCCATGCCGAATTCCGCCCGGGCCAGCGCGAAGCGATCGAGGGCCTGCTCGACGCGCGGCGCCTGCTGCTCGTCGCCCCGACCGGCGGCGGCAAGAGCCTCTGCTACCAGCTGCCCGCCCTCGTTCTGGGCGGCACGACCATCGTCGTCTCGCCGCTCATCGCGCTCATGCGCGACCAGGTCGACGCCCTCGAACGCCGCGGCATCGCCGCGACCTTCCTCGCCTCGACCCTCGACGGCGCCGAGCTCGGCCGCCGCCTCGATGGCCTCGAACGCGGCCTCTATCAGCTCTTGTACGTCGCGCCCGAGCGCCTCGTCTTCCCCCAGTTCCGGCAGGTCCTGCGCCGCCTCGAATGCCCGCTCTTCGCGATCGACGAGGCCCATTGCATCAGCGAATGGGGCCACGATTTCCGCCCCGAGTACCTCGAGATCGGCCGCGTCCTCGCCGAGCATCGCGAAGCCCGCGTCCTCGCCTGCACCGCGACCGCGACCCCCTACGTCCGCGACGAGATCATCGCCCGCCTCGGCCTCCCGCCCGAAACGCCGCAGATCGTGCGCGGCTTCGCCCGCCCGAACCTCGCGCTGCGAATCGCCGAGGTCGAAACCGCCGCCCTCCGGCGCCGCCTCGTCGACGACACCCTCTACGAAGCCCTCGGCATCCCCGGCTCCGGCCGCGGAACCGCCATCCTCTACGGCCCGACCCGCAAGAGCACCGAAGCCGAGCGCGACCGCCTCGTCGCCGACGGCTGGCGCTGCGAGACCTATCACGCCGGCCTCACCGGCGAGCATCGAGACAAGGTCTCGATCGCCTTCGCCGCCGGCGAGCTCGAGATCGTCGTCGCGACGAACGCCTTCGGCATGGGCATCGACCGCGCCGACGTCCGCGCCGTGATCCATCTCGCCCCCCCCGGCTCGATCGAGGCCTACTATCAGGAAGTCGGCCGCGCCGGCCGCGACGGCAAGGACGCCATCGCCCAGCTGCTCGTCGGCCCCGGCGACGTCGCCCGGCGCCGCGCCCTCGTCGACGGCGACTCCGACGGAACCCCCTCCAGCCTCGAAGCCGCCAAACACCGCTGGTCGCTCTTCCTCGAGCTGATGCGCTTCTCCGAGGGCGGCAGCTGCCGCCATGACGCCATCCTGCGTTATTTCGGCGACGAAGAGGAGACGCTCTCCGGCTGCGGCCGCTGCGACGTCTGCGAACGCCTCGCCCGCGGCGAGTCCGCCGGCAACGTCGAGAGCGACGAAGAGGTCACCCTCCTCGTCCGCAAAGCGCTCTCCGCCGTCGCCCGCATCCAGGGCCGCTACGGCCTCTCCGCCGCCGAGGCCCTCCTGCGCGGCGCCGACGATCCGCGCCTGCGAAACGCCGGCCTCGAACGCACCCCCACCTTCGGCATCCTCGCCGACCGCTCCGAGCTCTGGCTGACGAAGCTCCTGCGCCGCTGTGTCACCGCAGGCTGGGTCGACTTCGACGGCGGCGACCGCCCCGTCGTCGTCCTGACCCGCACCGGCCTCGCCGTCATGAAGGGCGAACGCGAAGCACGGATCCTGCTGCCCCCGGACGAACGCGGATCTGCCGGCGCGGGCGCAAGCTCCGGCCGAGCAGGCGGCCGACCCGGCCGAGGCAATGCCTTCATCGTCCGCAAACGAAGCGCCGACGAAGGCGGCCCCGATGCCAGCTCCCCCGCCGCCCGAACCGCCCGATCCGGCGCCGCTCGCTCCACCTCCGCCCTCGGCGAAATCCTCGACGGCCCGGCCCTCGCCCGCTTCGAAGCCCTCCGCGCCCATCGCCTCCGCGTCGCCCAGGCCGAAGCCGTCCCGCCCTACGTCGTCGCGAGCGACCGAACCCTCCGCGAGATCGCGGAGCTCAATCCCCAGAACGAGAGAGAGCTGCTTCGGGCCCACGGCATCGGAGAGACGAAGGCACGCAAGTACGGGGAGGGATTCTTGACGGTGATCCGAGAGATCCGCGAGTGATCCGAATCGGGGGATCTGCCGCGCCCCGTATCCCCAGCGCCTCCGAATCCCCGTCGAACCGCCGCCCGAACCCGCCAACGACACGGCCGCAATAACACATCCGATATCACCGTCATTTGCTTATCACGGCACCCGAGGGGCCGATACCCGCTCGAGACGAGGCGGAGAGCATTCCGGACGCCACTCCTGCGAGCGACAAGACCGCGCTAACACGCCGCGCCTTTCACGAATACTTGCTACGGTGCTGGTTACTAACTAGTTATGCGGCATTCTCGATGCGCCTCGGAGGAACGCCAACCATGCGGCGAGCCGCACTCGTTCTGATCATTTCCATGGCTCAGTGCGCGCTCTCCTGCGCATCGACCGAAAAGTCGCCGAATGCCGATCTGAGACTGCCCGCCGGATCTCGGCGATTTAGATGCGAGCAGTCAAACAGCGACCAGGAGCCTGCGTATTCCATTCGGGTCCCGCCTCTATATCCTGCAACGGCGGCCCGTCGCCGTGAGACTGGATTCGTGAGGATAGAGTTCTCGCTGGACGCGAGTGGTCGGGTCGTCAACCCAAACGTGATTGAGGGAAATCCTCCCGGCGTCTTTGATTCTGCCGCCCTGACGGCAATTAGACAGTGGATTTATTGCCCTCCTGACAACCCCGGAGAGCCAATGGAAACTAAGTTGAATTTCAATCTCTCCGGTCTGTGAACGCCGCATAACCAGCAGCTGAACCTGACGAATCTGAGGCGGTGACCGTCTCGGGCTCCGCCGCCCTCGATCTTCCGCGCTACGCGCTCCGGAAAGGGCAGCTTGTGCGGCCTCGCAGCGATCGCTGTACGCTCGCCAGATCCTTGTAGCGCGAATCGGCGCTGATCTGTGATTCGTTATGCGGCATGCTTACCCGATGCAACTTCTCTCCATCTCGATACTCGGCTTGCTTGCGTCGCTCGCGTGTGCGCGAACGAGCCGTGAGCCTGAAGTGTTTAGAATCGGCTGCGGAGACGGTTCGCTCATCGCGTGCGAAAACCACCACCATGACCAGGGGTGCAATCCCGCCTTTGATCACGAAGCCTTCACGATTGCGCTGTTCGATACGAAGGGAGGGAAGATCGTTAAACGCCTACAAGACCACGGCCGCGGAATTCCCTACGAAACTCTGGAAGAAGAGCAACCGTGGATGCGGATTCGCACCTGCGGGTCGCCGACCGTTGAGGAAGGCTGGGTCAACTGGGATGAGGGCTTCTCTTCAGCCCTACGATTTAGATTCCGGTGACGCCGCACGCCGCATAACAGGCGAATGCAGACGGACGAGCCGTCGGTCGAACCCGTAGCGGGCTTCGCCGCCCGCTAGGCCTGCGGCCTCTGAGCCTTGGAAGCGGGCGGATCGTGCGGCATCGCAGCGATCTGTGTACATTCGCCAAAGCCCTATAGCAACGGCTCGCCGCTGATCGGCGATCCGTTAGACGCCAAGGAATCGGACGCTGTGGATCGCGAGACCTCCATCGTTGACGAGTTCACTCGGCAGGCGGACGGAATAGTTGATTCGCCCGCCTTTCGTTCCGCAGACGTGTTGTCGCGGATTTCGCAGGCGATTGGCTCCACTCGAGCCGGTCGAGTTCTCGACCTTGCATGCGGCCCGGGTATCGTCGCCGAATCGATCGCTCCCATCGTGGACAGCATCACCGGCGTTGACGCCACACCCCGAATGGTGGAGCTTGCGGCAGCGCGGTGCCGCGACGCGGGTTTCAATAATTGCGTCTTCCACGTCGCCTCGGCCGAGCACCTCCCCTTCGAAGACGCGTCTTTCGACATTGTCACCACTCGTCTCTCTTTTCACCATTTTAGGAATCTATCCTCCGTGCTGGCAGAAGTTCGGCGAGTTCTTCGCTTCGGCGGTCAGCTCGTGGCGGCGGACGTCGTCGCCTCACCGGACCCAGAAGAGGCAGACCTGCACAACGCCCTCGAGCAGCTTCGTGATCCGACGCACGTTCGAATGCATTCAGCAGAAGAGCTGTCGCGCGCGATCGGCTCATCTGGATTCGAAGTACTCCGCGAGGAGACGTGGAGACAACGGCGTGACTTCGCAGACTGGGCGCGCATAGTTGCCGATCCATCGCGGACCGCACCACTTCGAGTCATCATGCTCGCGCTTGTGCGGGCGGGGCTCCATGCGGGCATGGAGTTGGAGGAGACCGGCGGCCAGATCCACTTCACTCATTCGTGGCAGCTCGTGATTGCTCGCCGCGCCTAGCCAGTTGGCGTCTGACAAGGCGCTGCAGCTGACGAGCCGTTATGCGGCGCTCCATTTAAACTGAGGTGCCATCATACTTGCCAAGACTATTGCTACGACGGCAGTTTTTGCCGCAGGATGCGCAGCGGCCGACTCCGGCGACATCGTCGTGAGTTCCGATCCGTTTCCTAACGACGCCGCAAGCTCATCAAGCGCAAGCCCAAAGCTAATTCCGTCGTCGACGCCCCCGCCGCGTCCTGACTGGTCAGATGACGTCGACTTCCTGGCTCTTCGAGAGGCCTATGGAGCCCGCTCCGACTTCGACATACGTTGCGAGGACGCAGAGATAAGCGAGACAATTGTCTCCGCCCTCAATGAGGACGCGTTCATTCACGTGGTCGAACTCACGCGGAATCCACTAGAGGATTGCCCCGTATGGGCGCAACTCCACCTCTGGAGGGGAGCCGCCCTATTCTCGCTTGACCGTGATGCCGAGGGGGAAATCCACAAGCGGTGGTTTCTTGGACTGACGGATTCGATTCTCAACTCCGGAGACGGGAGTTCAAAGGCTCCCTATCAGACAGTGTCGGTGGCGGAAGAGTACGCTGTCCTCATCCGCCTTGGTCTAGAACGCAAACGCCAATCTTTGATTGACGACGGACCTGGGATGGTCGACGTCATTACAGCGACTGACAAAGACGGCAACTCTAGAATTCTCTATTTTAATCCGTCGTGGCATTTTCTCCGCCTAATCGAAAAAGTTCAAGCCCAGTAGGTTCTCAATCGCGCCGCATTACCAGCAGCTGAACCTGACGAATCCGAGGTTGTGGCCGTCTCGGGCTCCGTCGCCCTCGATCCTCCGCGCTTCGCGCTCCGTAGAGGGAGGCTCGTGCCGGCTGTCGCCGGCCGGTGTACTCTCGCCGAATCCTCTTTAGCGACGGCTCGCCGCTGATCCGCGATCCGTTATGCGGCGAAGTGCGAGTTCGCGCAATGCAAGATTCTGGATTCGCAGAAAGCCTTCAATCCCAATACGTCCATAATGGCGGCGACGCATGTCGCAACTGTCGGACTCCGATCGGCAGCGCTCCTCGCCCCGTGGATGCATCTTGGGGTCCGGCGCCCAGGTCGTTGACCGCCTGTCGGCTTGCCAAGATTCCAGGCCTGGCCTTGTTCCTGATCGCAGCTACTCAGGTGGCATGTTCAACGGAGCCAATCTCATTGACCCCCGAGATCCTGTTGCCTCGGTCCATCGAGGGCGATGGAGCCGTTGTTTATCTCTCATCCGTCGTCGAGGGAATTCCGGATCCCATCGGGCGCCCAACCGCAACCCTCTTCCAGGTGCCGACCGGAAACGTGCATCTCGACGACGGACCGACAAGTATCGTCAAGGGATTGCGCGATGCGCTCGAGGCAACTGGATACACGGTCGTGACCGCAGATGAGGCGAAAGGTTCTCCAACGCTCACCTGTCGCGTATCCCAAATGCGATTCCGAAGCAACGACTGGGCTGCGCCAATCATTTTCATTTCAGGACAAATAGAGTTGACCATGTCGCTGGTAGCGTCTTCGGGCCGAACAACTTGGGAAAGGACCTATCTACGCAAGTACCACGATGATGGAACGAGCGTTTCGTTCGAGAGAGGCGTTGATCAAGCCTTCAACAAAGCCCTGGCCGCGGCCATGTACGATTTCGGCAGCCCCGAGTTCCGAGAAGCTTGTTGTAATCGCTGACCCGTCGCGCGCATCGTTCACAGAAGTCCGAGTGACGGGCTTACACCTTTTCGTTGCCGGTGATCTTACCGGTCTGTCGATCGATCCGTCTTAGGGTCGTGTTGTAGTTGACGATGCTCCAGATGCCGTAGTCGATCTCTTTCAAGCCGATCTCCTCCCCTTTGAGCGCGTTGCTCAAGAAGTATTGGCCCGACTGAAGTCGGAAGGCTCCGCAGGCGCTGACTCTTCGAACTTCGAAGTGACCGGGATACTCGGGTCGCCGGAGGCGAACCGAGTATTTCCGTCTCGAGGGCTCCCAGTGTTCGGCCGGGAGATCCCCGTCGAGTGCCTGGTGGGGTCGCTCGTGGTTGTATCGGTATTGGAACCCGTCGAAGACCTTCTGCTGCTTGGCAATGTTCTCCGCGGGCGGTCGGCTCGTCTCGCGCTTCAGATCGCGATGCATGCGCTCGTCTTGACCATTCTTCTGGGGACTCGACGGACGGATGCGTTTGTGGATGATGCCGAGCTTCATCCACCAGACGTTGAGCTCGCAGAGCCCCGCGATGCCGCGGGAAGCGAAGGCCGAGCCGTTGTCGGTGCGGATCGCTTCCGGTAGCCCATGCGCGAACAGCCGTTGGAAGACGGGTTTGACGCCCTCCGTGCGGATCGAGCGAAGGCCTTTGCAGAGCAGAAGCATCCGGCTGTAGTAATCCGTGACGGTGAGCTGCTAGCAGTAGATCTCGTCTCGGGTCTTGAACTGGCCCTGGAAGGCGGCGGGCTTGATCTGGTTCGGACCCTCCTCCCCAGGCAGACGGTCCCCGGATGGGGCGCTCGCCGCCGCATAACCAAACGCTGCTTACGGA
>CAUJGH010000287.1 GCA_963169575.1 Myxococcota bacterium
GTAGAGATCGCGTGCGGCGCCCTGGAATTTCCCGCCGACCGGATAGGTCCGCGTCACGTCGGAGGCATAACCCTGGTATTCGACGCCGGCGTCGATCAGGACGAGCTCGCCGGCGACCAGCGGCTGGTCGTTGCGGATGTAGTGGAGGATGGTCGCGTTCCGACCGCCACCGACGATCGTGCCGTAGGCGGGGCCGGCTCCGCCGCGGGCGCGGAAGACGTGGCCGAGGGCGGCCTCGAGCTCGTACTCGAAGCGGCCGGGCTGGGCGATGCGCGCGGCGGCGTGGTGGGCTTCGAGCGAGATGCCCGCGGCGTGCTGCATCAGGGCGATCTCTTCGCTCGATTTGACGAGGCGCATCTCGTGGACGAGCAGGCGCGGATCGACGAGGGCTTCGGCGGGGAGCACGCCGCCGCGGGACTGGCGCCGGATCTCGTCCTGGAGCGCGACGATGCGCGCATCGATCGCCGGGTCGCGGCCGAGGGTGTGGTAGATGCGGGCGGCGCCGCGAACGAGCGCCGGGAGCTTCTCGAGGAACCCGTCTCGGGGATGGGCTTCGTCGGCGGCGTAGTCGGCGACCGCGCCCTCGATGCCGGGCCGATAGCCCGTCCAGGTCTCGGCGGCGCGGTCGCGAGGCTGGACGAAGAGCGTGAACTTCGGCTGGCCGGGCCGGGTCGAGAGGACGGCGATCGCGTCGGGATGATCGAAGCCGGTCAGGTACCAGAAATCGCTGTCCTGGCGGAACGGATATTCGGTGTCGGCCGAGCGCACGGCGAGCCGCGCGCCCACGAAGATCGCGACGGCGTTCGGACCCAGGGAATCGAGCAGTTGCTGGCGCCGTGCGGCGAACACGGGCGCAGTCTATCCCATCGATCGAGGCGTCAAGGCAGGGCGGCACGGCCGCTCAGAAGCGGCACGCGTGCGAGCAAAAGCCGACGCGAGCGAAGATCGCGGCGCGAAGACGGTCGACCAACTGCCGCCTGGGGTGGCAGCCAATCCAGGGGGCAAGCCGGCTCAAGTCTGCGAAGCGGCGACGATTCCAGGCGAAGAGTGCCTGTTTGCGAGAGAGGAATTCAGGCTCATGCAGCCTGAGGCGGCATCTCGCAGGGTCGCCCGAAAAGAGCTGCTTGCGACGAGAATCAGCTTCTTTTTCAATGAGTTGCGAGGTAGTTGAAATTTCCTTCAGGGCTGGCACGCAATCTGCTTTGGTACTGGATCGTTCGATAGGAAAACTGGCTGGCCCGAGCGGTTAAACACGGGCGCGTTCGTTCGGGCCGGCCAGTAATCCTCTCCAGCTGATCCAGGAGACCGATCCCCTCCTGCTCGAAATCGCCCCCTCCAGAAATGCCGCAAGGCGCTCCTGGAGGGGGCGATTTCGTTTCAGGCCTGGGATCCGGTGGGTCCGGCGCTTCCAGCGAGCCGGTCGAGGCGGCCGATCAGCTGCCCGATTTCGTCGTCTGACGCGCGGCGGACTTCTTGGCGCGCGCGGCGCGGCGACTGCGGCCCGAACGACGCCGCGTTCGGCGCTGCTCGCCGTCGGGCTGTGCCTCGCCGGCTTCGCCCGCTTCCTGGACGGGCTCGTTCTCCGCCGCAACTTCGTGGCGAGAGAGCACGCCGACGATCTCCTCGCCGAATTCACGCACGAACCAATCCTT
The DNA here is from genome assembly GCA_963169575.1 of Myxococcota bacterium. Taxonomy (GTDB): domain Bacteria; phylum Myxococcota_A; class UBA9160; order UBA9160; family UBA4427; genus UBA4427. The sequence continues at coordinate 1,653 of CAUJGH010000287.1, forward strand.
GAGCTCGCCGATGCTCTTGACCTCTTCCGCGCTCGCCGGATTCGCCCAGGCGATCGCCTCGAGGGCCGCGTTCGGGCAGAGCACGCCCGGATCGAGCGCGAGCGACTGGGCGCGGGGTCCGCGCCATTCCTTCAGCGCGGCGAGGCGCTTCTCGGTCGGTCGGTCCATTCGGCGACGCACGGCGGTGTCGAGGCGCGGAATCGGTCCGTGCGGCTTGCGCAGCCCCTTCTTGACGGCGGCGACCAGATCCTTGCCGAGCCGCTTCAGGATGAGGTCGGTGATGCCCTTGATCTCCGCGAGCGAATCGAGGTCGGAGATCTTCTCGCGGCTGATCTCGAGCAGCGTGCGATTGCCGAGCACCTTGAAGGGCGGTCGGTCGATCTCGCGCGAGCGCTGGTCGCGCAGCAGGTAGAGCTCGCGCAACACGGCGAGCGCGACGGGATCGAGGGCGCGGGCGCCCGTGATCCGCAGATAGCCGAGCTCGTCGAATTCGCGATCGGGCCAGCGCCGGCCGCAGAGGGTCTCGAAGTCGTTCTTCGCCCAGCCGAGGCGCCCGGCGCGCACGAGCTCGTCTTCGAGGGTCTCGGCGAGCCGGATCAGGTAGTGCACGTCGGAGGCCGCATAACTCAGCTGCTTCTCGGTCAGCGGTCGACGCGACCAGTCGGAGCGCTGTTCGTCCTTCGGAAGCGATACGCCAAAATGTTTCTCGACGAGCGCCGCGAGTCCGATCGCCGGGTACCCCAGGAGCTGGGCGGAGACCATCGTGTCGAAGAGGTTCGTGAACTCGAAGTTGCAGTCGCGCTTGAGGACGTAGATGTCGTACTCGGCGGCGTGGAAGAGGATCTTCACCTTCGGCGAAGCGAACACGGCGCCGAGCGGTGCGAGCTCGGCAGCGCCGCCGAGAGCGATCGGATCGATCAGCCAGCAGCCGTCGCGGGTCGCGATCTGGACCAGGCAGACCTTGTCGAAATAGTGGTAGAAGCTGTCGGCTTCGGTGTCGAAGGCGACGATCTCTTCACGCAGAAGCTGCTTGGCGAGTCGCTCGAGCTCGGACCGCTGCGTGATGATTTCGTAGTCGCTCAATTCCATCTCGCTGGACCGACCGGAACGAGTCCAGCGCCCCCATGGACGCACACACCCGACCGAGCGCGGCGCGTCGCCTCGTGAATCCTCATCGGCTGGGGGGCTCGACGGCCGCCAGAAAGTGCGGCCGCCGGGCAATCTAGCCAACGCGGTGGCGGGCCGAAACCCGGGAATTCGGGCGTCTCGGGCCGTCCCGCGGCGAACTCCTCGCGGCGCGCTTCGAGGGCCCCGCTTTGCGAGGGCCCGGGAAGGCGGGCGAGGCCGGATTTCGGGGATTTGGCCGGCCCATCCCGACCCGAGGAGCTGGCGCCCCGGGCACGGAAGGGGGTATCGACTGGTCCATGTCCCGCCTGGCCGTCGCGCTCGAAGCCGCTCTCGACCCGGGGACCGCTGCGCGCGGTCTCGCCGCCGCGATCGAAGCGGCGCTAGGCGAGCCGGACGCGATCGCGGGTGCCTTCGTCTTCGCGACGGCCGCGGCCGGGGCTTCGGGGGAGGCGGTCGGCCGCGCGCTCGCCGCTCGCTGGCCTGCGGCGGTGCTGCTCGGAACGAGCTTCGAGGGGCTCGTGGCGGGCGGTCGCGTCTGGCAGGGCGAGCCGGTGGTCGCGGTGCTCGCGTGGACTGCGGGGCCGGGCGCTCCGGTGCCGATCGTCTGTGAAGTCGGCGGCCGGGATCCGGACGGACTGGCGAAGGAGATCGCCTCTGCGGGCGATCAGGTCGTCCCGGGGCCCCACGACCTGGTCCTGCTCTTCCCCGACGCGCTCGGGCCCCCGGCCCTGCGGCCCCTGCTCGACCGCTTCTCACCGACCTTCGGCGGGCCCGCGCTGGCGGGCGCAGCCGCGAGTGGCGTCGAGGGCGGCGCGGCTTCGAGCTGGGCGGATCCGGGCGTTCCGGGCGAGTCGGATCTGCTCGTCGGACTCCTGATCCCGGGCGCCCCGGCGCGGATCCGATGCGCCGGAGCCACCCGGCTCGCAAGCCCCTGGCTCGAGGTCAGCGCCCGGCGGCCGCATTGGATCGATGCCCTCGAAGGCGAGCCCCCGAGTCTCTGGATCCGACGGCAGCTCGGCCTCGACGACGAGGCGCCCGTCGAGCCGCATCTCGACCGCCTGCTGCTGCGGCTGACCGGCCCTGCGCCCGCAGCCGCCGGTCGGGGCGCCGCGCGCCCGTTGCCCGAGTCCGAGCCCGAGGCCTTCGACGAGCTCTTCATCACCGGCCTCGATCCGCGCCGCGGCGCCGTCGGCATCATGGGCAGCGTCGCCCGGGGCGACCGGGTCGCCCTCGCCCTCCCGGATGCGAGCTACGCGCGCGAGCATTTGCGCGCCGCGGTCGCCTCGCTGCCCGACTCGCCCCTCGTCTTCCAGATCGCCTGCCCGAGTCGGGGCGAGTCGCTTCATGGCGATCCGGACATCGAGGCTGCGGTCGTCGCGGATCAGGCGGCCGGGCGCCCGGTCTTCGGCGTCGTCGCGCCCTTTCAGCTCGGCTCGGATCCGTCGGGCACCGCGCGCCTTCGGGTGCATTCGACCGTCCTGGTCGCCCTGGGCTCGGAAAAGCCAACGGCAAAAGTTCAATCCGACTGTTCCAATTAAAAGAACGTCGCACTAGTATTCGGAACATGAACGCTGAGAGCCGCTTGGATTGCGTCTCGAGCCGTTTGTGCAGCTCGATTCCGCAGGTATGCGAACAGGAGCGCTGATTCATGGCGGGCGCCGCCACCGTCGAGAAAGCCCTCGATGTCCTCTTCCATCTCCACGACGCGGGCTCGGCCCGCGGCCTCGGCGAAATCGCCCGCGCCCTCGGCCTCGCGAAGTCGAGCTGCCATCGGCTGCTCGCGGCCCTCGCCGAGCGGGAGCTGGTCGAGCAGGACGAGGCGGGGCGCTATCGGCCGGGGCTCGGGCTCTTGAGCCTCGGTCTCGGCGTGCAGCAGCGTGAACCGGTCGCCCAGCTGGCCCGGGATTTTCTCGAGGCGGAGGCGGCGGAGCTCGGAGAGACGGTCTTCCTCGTCGCCGAGCGCCGCGGCGTCCTGCGCGTGCTCGATAAATGCGAGGGCTCCGGATTCCTGCGCGCGGCGCCGGGCGTCGGAGACGTCGTGCCCGCCGATGTCACGGCTGCCGGCAAGCTGTATCGGGTCCACCGGGCGCCGACCGTGCCGTCCGATCTCGCGGATCCGCTCGGCGACGACGAGCGCGCTGGGATCCGGGCGCGCGGGTATGCGGTGAATCGGGATGCCTGGATCGAGGGGCTCTCGGTGCTCGGCGTCCCGATCGAACAGCCGACGCGCGCCGGCGTACCGAAGCTCGCGGCGGTCCTCGCGCTCGCCGCGGCGACGCCTCGCTTCGACGCGATCGGGGAATCCCGCATCGCCGAGCGGCTCCGGCGGGCGGCTGCCGCGATCGGCGACCGGCTCGCGGGAACACCGGTCGGGGCGCCGCGAAGCGCCCAGCGAGAATCGATCCGCGGCGAAGCGGGGAACCAAGCGGGCAAAGCAGCGGGGGACGCAGCGCGTCGACCCGCGATTCAGGGAGAGAACTGAGATGGCACAGACGACGCCGCCGCAGGCCGCGGCCGCACAGACGATCTGCTGGATCGACGGCAAGATCCTGCCGGCGAGCGAGGCCCGGATCCCCGTCCTCGATCATGGCTTCCTCTTCGGTGACGGCGTCTTCGAGGGCATCCGTGTCACCCGCCGCGGCATCTTCCGCTTTCCCGACCACATGAAGCGTCTCGAGACCGCGGCCCGGGCGATCGGTCTCACCGTGCCCGGCGGCTTCGAGCGGGTCCATGACGCGGCGCGCGAGACCACCCGCGCCTGGGGGCCGCGCGAGGGCTATCTGCGGCTGATCGTGACGCGCGGAATCGGGGCGCTCGGAATCGATCCGTCGACCTGTCCCGAGCCTGCGATCGTCTGCATCGCGACCGGTGCCGCGCCGCTCTCGCCCGAAAAGGCCGCGCGGGGTCTCGATCTCATCACCTCGAGCCTGCGCCGCCCGCCGGCGGACGTCCTCGATCCGCGCGTCAAGAGTCTCAACTATCTCAACAACGTGCTCGCCAAGCGGGAGGCGAGCGTGCGCGGGGCGGACGATGCGCTCGTCCTGAACGGGCGCGGCCTGATCGCCGAATGCTCGGCGACCAACATCTTCGCCCTGTCCGGCCGGACCCTCGATACGCCGCCGACGACCGACGGCGCGCTCGAAGGGCTGACGCGGCGAACCGTGATGGAGCTGGCCGTCGAGCAGGGACTCGAGATGCGCGAGCGCAGTCTAGGCCGCTTCGATCTCTACGCCGCCGACGCCGTCTTCCTGACGGGAACCCGCGCGGGCATCGTGCCCGTCGGATCGCTCGACGGCTCGGCGATCTCGACGGCGGGCTGGCCGATCCTGCGCGCCTTGTCGGAGGCCTTCGATCAGCGGGCGGAGGCGCTCTCGACGCCGGTCGGGTGACGGCGAGGGCGATCGCGCCGGCTCCGCCCTTCGAGGCGCTATCGTCCGCCGCGTTCGATGGTCCGCGACCCCGATTGAAGACCCCGATGGCCCGAGTGGCGAAGGAGTGCCCGTGCGCTGGTCCAGCGCGTTCATCCCGACCTTGCGAGACGATCCGGCCGACGCCGAAGCCGTCTCCCACAAGCTGCTCGTCCGCGCCGGCCTGATCCGTCAGCTGATGGCCGGCCATTATTCGCTGACGCCGCTCGGCTTCCGCGCCCTGCGCAAGGTCGAGCAGATCGTTCGCGACGAGATGGAGCGGATCGGTGCCCAGGAGTTCCGGCTCCCCTGCATGCATCCGAAGGAGATCTGGGAGAAGTCCGGCCGCTGGCAGAGCGTCGGTGAAGAGATGTTCCGGCTGAAGGATCGCAAGCAGGCGGACCTCGCCCTCGGCATGACCCACGAGGAGATCTTCGCCTATCACGCCGCGGAGCTGCGCTCGTACAAATCGCTCCCGCAGGTCTGGTACCAGTTCCAGTCGAAGTTCCGCGACGAGGCGCGTCCGAAGAGCGGCCTGCTTCGCGTGCGCGAGTTCACGATGAAGGACTCCTACTCCTTCGATCTGGATCAGGGCGGTCTCGACCGCGCCTTCGACGCCCATTTCGACGCCTATCGGAAGATCTTCAAGCGCCTCGGCTTCGAGGCCGTCGCCGTCGAGGCGAGCTCGGGCGTGATGGGCGGCAACCAGTCGATCGAGTTCATGATGCGCAGCGACGCCGGCGAGGACTGGATCGCCCACTGCGCGAAATGCGGCTATGCGGCGAACGTCGAGAAGGCGCAGAGCGCGCTGCCGGCGGTCGTCGATGGCCCCGGTCTCCCGGCGCCCGAGAAGTTCCCGACGCCGGGCGTCCGTACGATCGAGGATCTCGCGAAGATGGCCGGCGGCGCGCCCGCGGATCGCCAGATCAAGACGCTCGTCTTCCAGGTCGACGAGACGACGGTCCTCGTCCTGCTGCGCGGCGACCATCAGCTCGCCGAGCAGAAGCTCGTCGACCAGGTCGAAGCGAAGCAGATCCGCGCCGCCGATGCGGAGCGGATCCAGCGCGCGCTCGGCGCCCGACCCGGGAGCCTCGGTGCCGTCGGTCGGGGTGATCTCTACGTCATCGCCGATGAAGCGCTGCGCGGGCGGCGCGACATGGTGACGGGGGCCAACGAGGACGGCTTCCATCTGCGCGGCGTCGACGTCGAGCGCGACGTTCCGATCAAGGCCTGGCTGGACCTGCGCGAGGTCAAGGACGGCGAGGGCTGCCCTGCCTGCGGCGAGGCGTTCTCCGTCGCGAAGACGATCGAGGTCGGCCACATCTTCAAGCTCGGTACGAAGTACAGCGTCGCGATGGACGCGTACGTCCAGGACGAGAAGGGCGCCTCGGTCCCGATGATCATGGGCTCCTATGGTATCGGCCTCGAGCGCAATCTCGCCGCCGTCGTCGAGGCGAACCACGACGAGAAGGGCATCTGCTGGCCCGTCAACGTGGCGCCCTACGAGGTCGTCGTCTCGGTCGTGAAGCCGAACGACGTCGCCTGCCACGAAGCGGGCGAGGCGCTCTACGAGAAGCTCAAGGCGGCGGGCATCGACGTCCTGCTCGACGACCGCGACGAGCGCCCCGGCGTCAAGTTCAACGACGCGGATCTCGTCGGATTTCCCTACCGCGTCACGATCGGGCCGAAGGGGATCGCCGGCGGCATCGTCGAACTCGTGCGGCGTCGGGACGGCGAGAAACGCGACCTTCCGATCGCGCACGCGGCGGAGACGGTCGTCGAGGCGGTGCTCGACGAGCGGCGCTAGCGGGGCAGCTCGGAACGGCTGCGCGGGCACGCGCGTCGCCGGGGCCGCTGCGGGCCGAAGGGTCTCGGTGGATGGAGTCTCGATGACGTCGAAGAACCCGGAAGCCGAACCCCTCGTCCATCTCTTCGACGGCCACGTCTACATCTTCCGCGCCTACCATTCGCTGCCGCCGATGACGGCCGACGACGGTACGCCCTGCAACGCGGCCTACGGCTTCGCGAACACCCTGATCCGCTACGCCGCCGACGAGGCGCCCTCCCATGCCGCCATCTGCTTCGACGCGGCGATGACGAGCTTCCGCAACGCCATCGAGCCCGGCTACAAGGCCCAGCGCGGCGAGACGCCCGACGATCTCGAGCCGCAATTCGATCTCTGCCGCGAGATCGCGGAGGCCCTCGGCTTCGCGGTCTTCGAGCAGGACGACTACGAAGCGGACGACCTGATCGGCGCGCTCTGCGAGGACGTGATCCGCTGGCAGGGCCGCGCGCGGGTCCTCACGACGGACAAGGATCTCTGCCAGCTCGTGCGCGAAGACGGGCGCGTCGTCGTCCACGATCTCGCGAAGGAGAAGACCTTCGATGCGGACGGCGTGCGCGCGAAGTTCGGCGTCTCGCCGGCGCAGATCCCGGACTATCTCGGGCTGGTCGGGGACGTGATCGACAACCTGCCCGGCGTGCCGGGGATCGGCGCGAAATCGGCAGCGGCGATCCTCCGGGTCTTCGAGTCGATCGAGGCGATCCCGGTCGGAAGCGGAGGCGGCGCCGCCGCGTCCGCTGTGTCGGGGCCGGGCGGCGCCGAGGCTTGGGCCCGGGTCGAGGTTCGCGGAGCCGCGAAGATCGCGCAAAAGCTCGAAGCCCACCGCGAGCGAGCGCTGGCGACGAAATCCCTGGCCACCGTGCTTCGAGCGGTCCCCGGCATGGCGCCGCGCCTTCCCGATCTCGCCTATCGCGGCGCGCATCGCGAGCGTGCCCTGCCGCTCTTCGACCGGCTCGGCTGGAACCGCATTCGCGATCGGATCGTCCGGTGGCGGGACTGATCACGCCGTCGAACGCGGTGACCGGGCTGCGGCTCGTCTGCGTTCCGTTCTTCTTCGTCGCGGTCGGACGCGGGGCCTGGCCGATCGCGTGTGCGCTCTTCTGGCTCGCGGTCTCGACGGATCTCGTCGATGGAAGAATCGCGCGGGCGCGGGGCGAGGCGACTCGATTCGGCGGGCTGCTCGATCATGCGACGGATGCGCTCTTCGTGACGACCGGTCTCGCGGCGCTGACGCCTGGCGGTGTCGTCCCGGCGGTCCTCCCCGCGCTCGTGGCGGTCGCGTTCGCCCAGTACGTCCTCGATTCCCGCTGGCTCGCGGGCGAGCCGCTGCGGGCGAGCGGTCTCGGTCGTTGGAACGGGGTTCTCTACTTCGTTCCGATCGGCATCGTCACGACGCGGGAGGCGGCGGGGCTGGCGGTGCCCGGCGATGCCGTCGTCGGGGCGATCGCGTGGGCGCTCGCACTCACGACGACGCTCTCGATCGCGGATCGCGCGTCGACGCTGGTCCGGCTTCGGCGCCGCAGCGGGCCGCCGCCGGGCCCGCCCCCGACGTCCCCGAAGCGCTGAACCGCGAGCGCCGAGCGGTCGGGCTCGTCAGGGAACGTGGACGGCGGTCGCGCGGACTTCCGTGCAGACCTGCGACCAGAGGATGAAGAACTTGACTGCACGATCGACCGAGATGTCGACCAGCGCATCGGTCCCCGTCCGCTTCGCGAGGGCCTTGCGCATGGCGTCCGCGATGTGGTTCCCGCCGCTGACGGGGATGAGACCGAGGAGATTGACTTTGCAGTCGGTCGCCTGCACGGGGCCGATCACGGTGTAGCCGCCCTGCGTCAACGGAATGTTCGAGGGAGCGATGCCGCCCGGCGATCGGGTGCAGCCGAAGGTCGCCAGGACGATTGCGGCGACCAGGAGCTTCGCGTCGAGCATGCGCATCGGGGGATCCTCTTCCTCGTTCGGTGTTTTTCGGGGTCGCACGACCAAATTCCGGCCGGGACGGTGACGAGCCGGATCGAGACTAGCGCTTCAGCCGGGAATGACGCGTCCCGCTCGCGACAGGATCGTCTCGGCGAAATCTGCGGCCGCGTCGATCTGGACGAAATGGCCGGCGCCGGCGATGCGATCGAGGGTCGAGCCGGCGACGAGCGAATGCCAGCGCTCGGCCCAGTCGAAGGGGAAGACATCGTCCGCATCGCCGAAGATGAAATGGATCGACTGAGGAGCCTGCTTCAACGCCTCGAAGCAGCGCTCCTGGTCCGCTGCGTTTCCGGCTTCGGGCTCGGCGAAGGGAATGCAGAACGGGAAGCGTCGGGCGCCGGCCTTGCTCTCGGTGCTCGGAAACGGCGCATCGAAGGCGCGGGCGATCGCGGCGCGATCGTGGCCCGGGCGGCGCAGGCTTCCGGCGACGATGCGGCCGATCGGCATGTCGCCGCCGAGCTTTGCCGGATCGAGGGCCGCGTCGCGCCAGGCGCGGATGCCGGGGGAGTATTCGAAGCCTTCGTGGTGCAGCCAGGTATTCGCGATCACGAGGCGCTCGAAGCGGTTCGGCAGGTCGACGGCCTGGCGCAGCCCCGTCGGGCCGCCCCAATCCTGGCAGATGAGGGTGATGCGGCGCAGATCGAGCGCTTCGATCAGCGCGCGCAGCCGCTCGCAGTGGCGTTCGACGACGTACCAGGCGTCGTCGACGACCTTGTCGCTGCGCCCGAATCCGACGAGGTCCGGCGCGACGCAGCGATAGCCGGCGGCGCGAAGCCGCGGGATGACGTCGCGATAAAGGTGGGACCAGGACGGCTCGCCGTGGAGCAAGAGCATGACCGGTGCGTCGCGCGGGCCCTCGTCGAGGTGGTGGACGCGCAATCCCTGCCAATCGAGGTAGTGCGGCGCGAAGGCCGGGCCCGGGAGATCCCGGAAGCGCTCCTCGGGCGTGCGCACGAAGGCGGGCGTCGTCATCCCGTCGCCTCGTGCGCGTTCGTCCCGAACAGCTCCCGATTCGCCCGCCGCAGGAAGAGCAGGCCGATCGCCGCGTTGAAGAAGATGAAGAAGTTGTGCTGCACGAAGCCGAAGGTCGTCATCTCGCCCTCGTTCCCGGGAAAGAGGATCACCCAGAGCGTGATCGCCACGGTCCGCATCGGCCCCGGCGTCGCGGCGCCGAAGAAGATGATCGGCAGGTAGCCCAGCATCTGCGCATAGCCCGCCTCGACACCGAAGAGTCCGAGGGCCTGCTTGTAGACGACGACCGCCGCGAGCAGGGCGGGCGAGCGCAGCACGATGATCGTCAGATAACGGGCGAGAGGCGCTTCGCGAAAGCTCTTGAAGAGCGGCCGCTCGCGCAGGGCCGCGGCCGGCGACTGCGCGCCGGCGAAGAGGGCTCCCCGGAAGAACGCGATCCAGAGCGCGAGGAAGGCGAGCGCAGCGGCGCCGATCCAGGGGATCAGCGAGAAGACTTCGGGCAGGTCGTCACCGCGAAGCCAGTAGCCCGCCGACGCCCAGGCGAGCAGGTAGTAGAACTCGCAGAACATGATGAAGATCATGCTCGAGCCGACTTCCCAGCCCGGCACGCCGAAGCGCCGGTTCAGATAGAGCCCCATCGCGCCCTTCCCGACCTGTTCGTTCAGGATCGAGAGGATGTACGAGGAGCCGCGGATCGGGAGGATGTCCGAATAACGCAGGGGCGTGTTGAACCAGGAGACGACGCGCCAGACGACGAGCGAATCGATGAGGAAGAAGAACGCCGAATAGGGGATCATCAGCCCGAGCCAGCGCAGCCAGGAGACGCGCGCGAAGACGGCGCCGAGGTAGCTCGCGAGATCGGTGCCCTCGCGGGCCGCGGCGCCGGCGAGGCGCTGGTAGAGGTAGGCGAAGCAGACGAGGGTGATCAGCCAGGGCAGCGCCTGTTGCCAGGCCTTCGGGCGCGGGCGCGAGCCCGTCGGCGGGCCCGCCGCGGGGCACTCGTTCGTCGGTCGGGCTTCGGCAGAGGGGCTCAAGGATTCTCCTCGGTCGGCGTGCGCGCCGCGTCGCGGTTCGGATGGGGCGGTTGCGCAGTCTCGTTCGCGCCGCGCAGGCTCGCCGGTCCGACGAAGTCGGCGAGGGTCGTGTCGAGCGGCGTCAGCTCGATCCCGAGCTGCTCGCAGAACGCGCGCGGATCGACGCGGTCGTCGTGTTGCAGGACGTCGAACATCGCGCGCGTGATCGGTGGATTCGGGAGCAGGGCTTCGAGCAGGCCGATCCCGGCGCGGGCGACGCCGAGAGGGATCGAGCGGATCCGCGGCGTATGGCTCCAATGGCGGGCGGCGCGCAGGACGAGGTTGCGATGGGATAGGCATTCCGGCCCTCCGGCGTCGAGGACGAGATCGCGCCCGGGGCCCGCGGCCCGTCTCGCCTGCGTGGGCGATCCGGCGGCGAGTGCGGTGCCGAGGGCGGCGAGTATGGCGCGGCGCACGTCGCGGGCATCGATCGGTTGCTGGAGCGTGCGCCCCCGAGCGACGAGGCGGACGCTTCGCGCCCGGGCCTGGCGGCGCAGGGCCGCCGACGCGTGATCGTCCGGGCCGATCACCATCGGCACGCGCAGCACCGTCGTCGCGACCCGGCCCTCGAGGAGCATCGCCTCGGCGCGCCCCTTCGAGGCCAGGCAGGCATTGCTCGAATCGGGCGACGACCCGAGGATCGAGAGGTAGACGATCCGCTCGACGCCCGCCCGGGCGGCGGCGAGGGCGAGCGCGTGGCACGTGTTCTCGTGGGCATCGACGTAACGCGTATCGCGGGTTTCCTTGATGATCCCGACGAGATGGACGACGAAGCGGGCGCCCGAGAGCGCGGCCTCCATCGCCTGGGGGCTCGTGTAGTCGACGACCCGGACGGCGGGCGCGGGCCGCAGCCCGAGGCCTTCGATCGTCTCTGCGGCACGCGAGGAGCGGACCAGGGCGCGGGCCGAGGCATGGCCTTCGCCGGCGAGATCGGCGAGCAGCGCGCGGCCGAGCTGGCCGTTCGCACCGGTCACGACGATGGGGTCGGTCGGAGCCGTCACGCCCGGACCATAACCCGATCATGCTCCGAATCCGAAGTCGCGGAGCCGATCGATCGGAGCTTCGTCGAATCGAAATGCCCCGCATCGCCGCGGGCGACTCCGGGAGAATCGATCGGAGCGGCTCGCCGGGGTCCCTCGAAGACGTCTGAACTCTGCCGGTCGAGAGGTGGGTTGAATTGCTCCGCGTGCGGCGGGAGCCCTTCGGTACGCCTTGAAGCGCATCGAGGCGATCGAATAACGGTTCATGCGATTCGAGCCGAATCGGGAACCGAATGGAATTCTCGAAGCGACGCTCATGCCGCTCGACTCGGCCGAGGCCGTGTCTTCTGTTCCGCTCGCCCGTCCCAGGGCCGTCGGCGAAATGCAGCCGGCTTCTGCCGAGGACCCGGACCGTGAAGCGGTCGTTTCCGGGAGCGCTCGATGAATGCGCACGATGACGACGACTTGCAGAGCAGCGGTGCCCCGGCGCGTTGGGGTCGGGCACGGTCGGGACCCGCCGCTGGTGTGTTTCGCAAGGGCGTGCCCACAGGAAACCCGGCGGCAACAAACGGCGTGTCTACTTGATCTGCCTCGCGATCCGGCCGAGACCTCTCGGTCGCTGATGCATGTGCGGAGCGGCTACGAGTCGAGCGCCCTTCGCCATCGCGCCGCGCATTCCCAAGGGGCCGCGAAGAACCGACGTCTCGAAAAGTTTCCAGAACGTTCGAGGTGCGAAAAAAAGATCGACAAATCGGGCGGTGTTCGTAGTAGGATGGGCCCGATCTGGGAAGGTCACTCGTTCAGAGCGCATGCTCGGAACGATGCGGGGATATCGGCAAAGCGGACTCGTCAGAGTCATTTCGAACCGAAGAACGCGCGAGCGCGGGGTGCTGGGAAACACCTCGAATCGACTCGCGGACGGAGTTGGAATCCCTGTCGCTCAGGACCTGCGGGGTCCAGGCCAGGGTAATCGATCCGGAATTCGGGACGACGCTCGTTCTCGCTTCTCTCCAGATCGCGACATGGCATGGATTTCGTCGACGCATGGTGCGCCGTCGGGTTCATGCAATCGCCCTCACTCGCGTGGGGGCGAACGCTAGCGGCGTTCGCGCTGTGGCATTCTGAAGAGGAATGAAGAAATGATTCGATCCTGCAGGTTCATCGCGGCTGCCGCGCTGTTGTTGGTCATGCCGACCGTTTCGAGCGCTCTCGGCATTTCGATCGTGAACGTCTCGAGCACCGGAGCGAGCACGTCGTTTCTCGAGAACGGCGACGAGATCACCTTCGATCTCCGCCTCGAGAACTCGACGAACGAGCCCCTCAACGGTCTCGACATCATCGTCTCGGGCTTCGATACGCCCGGTCTCACCGCCGCGATCAGCAGCGGGCTCCAGCTGGTCGGTGGCCAGGTCGCGACTTCGGCGTTCAACAGCATCTACCTTCCCGGTGTGCCGAACGTGAACGGCCTCGAGAATCAGGTGACTGCCCCTCAGCAGGTCTGGACGCTCAACCTCTTCGACCCCCAGGAAACCCGAACGTCCCTCTTCGCCGGAGTCAACCTGACGTCGGTGACCGGCGATGGCAGCCAGGACAACGGCATCGGCGGCGGCCAGACCGGACTGGGTGATCTTCACTTCCGCGTGACCTACCGCCTCGTCGTCGCGGGTCCCGGCCCGAGCCAGAACCTGCTGCTGGACTTCGGCACCAACCCGGCCCTCTTCGCCGGCGCGATCGGGCCCTCGGGCGAGATCATTCCCTTCCAGAACGCGACCTTCGCCCTGACGGTCGTCCCGGAGCCGGGCACGGCTCTTCTGATGGGCCTCGGTCTGGCGGGACTCGCGGCTCGCCGACGCTAGGCGCGACGGAGTTCGGTCGGGGAATCGTGGTTCCTCACGCACCGGATCGAATGGGATGAAAGAATCGGCCGCCCTCTCCTTGGGAGTGGGCGGCCGTCTCGTTTCCGACCCGCGCCTGGAATCGTGCCCGTCTCCTCGTTCGGATCGAACGATCCCACGTTCGGTGGGGCTTCAATCGCTCGAAGTGCGCCGGAGTCGCGCGATCACGGCGGCGCAGACGAGCAGTCCGAGCCAGCCCGCGAGCGACGCGATCGCCCGGGGCAGGCCGCCCGAGCCGGCGATGCCGCCGGTGATCCAGGGGACGACGAATCCGCCGAGCGAGCCGAGTCCGCCGGCGAGACCGACGGCGAGCCCCGCATTGCGCGGCAGGGCCCGGCCGGCGAGGCCGATCATCACGGGGAAGACGCCGCCGAGAAAGAAGCCGGCGCCCGCCATCGCGAGCTCCGGCGGCGAGATCCATCCGAGACCGAACGAGACGACGATCGCCGATGCGATCGCGGCGAGCAGCGCGGTCGTTCCCGCCCCGGG
>CAUJGH010000288.1 GCA_963169575.1 Myxococcota bacterium
CGGTCGTGTCGCCTCCGGTATAGCCGTAGTCCCAGCGGCTCGTGTGGAAGAGCTTGCCCTCGAAGGTCTCGATGCCCGGGATGCCCGGCAGCTTCGGGCGCGAGAGCGGCCCGTTCGCGAGGACGACGAAGCGCGCGCGCAGATCGTCGCCGCGGTTCGTGCCGATCTGCCAGCGCAGGCTCGCCTCGTCCCAGACGAGCCGCGTCACCTGCGTCTGGAAGAGCGCACCGCGGTAGAGGTCGTAGTGGCGCCCGATGGCCTGGGCATGGGCGAAGATCTCGGGGCCGTAGGCGTATTTGAGGGTCGGCATCGTGCCGAGCTCTTCGAGCATCGGCAGATAGACGTAGGACTCGATGTCGCACTGCGCGCCGGGATAGCGGTTCCAGTACCAGGTCCCGCCGAAATCGCCGCCGATCTCGATCATGCGCAGGCTCCCGACGCCGGCTTCGCGCAGGCGCGCGCCGGTGCAGAGCCCGCTGAAGCCGCCGCCGATCACGACGACGTCGAGATCTTCCGAGATCGCCGCGCGCGTGAAGCCCGGTTCCACGTACGGGTCTTCGAGGAAGCGGGCGAAGTCGCCCTCGAAGGGGCGGTACTGGGCGTTGCCGTCGCCGCGGAGGCGCTTGTCCCGCTCCTCGAGGTATTTCGCGCGCAGCGCCTCGGCGTCGAGGGCGGCGGCAAGAGGCGTCGCGGGGGTCTCGAGATCGGGGTTCATGCTCGGCATCTCCTCGGCTCGCGTGCCGGCCTCAGGCGCTCGCCTTCCAATCGTCGACGAGGCTCGCGACGGTCGTCACGTTCACGACGTTCCCCGCTTCGTCGAGAATCTCGTAGAGCGCCCCGTCCTGCTTCGCATGACAGCCGAAGAAGACGAGGCCGCCATCGGGGCCGCCGCGCTCGAGATGCGGATGCGCGTCGCCGGTCGAGAGATGGTAGTCGCCGGCGCGGCGGACCTTCTCGGGGCCGCGCGCGCCGCCCGGCAGGACGTCGCGCAGATGCTGCTCGCCCTCGAGGACGAGGATGGTCGTCGTGCCGACGTGGCGATGGATCGGGCAATGGCCGCCGTCGCCGTACCAGCGGACGACCATGTCGAGGGTCCCGCCCGCGAGATCGTGGCCGAGGATCGTGTACTCGTGATGGATCTTGAAGGAGGATTGATCGTCGGGGACGGTGACCACGCGCCAGCGATGGCGGGAGGGGTCGAAGGGGGTCTGGGTCATGACTCTGTCCTCGTCCGATCCGTTCGCGGCAGGAACGCGAGGGCCGCGAAGAGATTCTGGGTACAGGGCATCGATTCGAAGCCGGATCGCATTCCCGCTTCGTACGTTGCCCCATTGGGGTTCCAGGGGGTAGGGGCGGGACGCGGATCCGTCGCCCCCCGTGCCCGGCCCGGAGGCAGCTCAGCGCGCGATCGGGGCGAGGAATCGCCCGGGCCGGGCCTGCGTGAACGCGCCGTTCTCGAAGGTCGGCACCCCTTCGACGAGCGTCAGCCGCACCGGCGCGGGATCGCGCGTCCAGCGCCAGGTCGTCCCCCCTTCACCGTCGGGGACGTCGAAGATCTTCTTCTGCGCCCGGATCTCGACTTCCGAGAGATCGAAGACCGTGACGTCCGCGCGCTTGCCGACGGCGAGCTCGCCGCGATCGCCGAGTCCGAAATGACGGGCGAGCTTGCCGGTCTGGACGTGGACCGCCTCCTCGATCGAAAGCGCGCCGGTCTTCCGGACGAAATGACTGAACAACATGATGTTGTACCCGATGCCGCAGAACATCTGGCCATGGGCGCCGGCGTCGCTGATGTTGCCGACGGTCATCGGATCCTTCAGCAGTCGAACGACCATCTCCTCGTCCTTCGGCCAGGGCGGCATGGTCACCGTCGACGTCACACCGTTGCGGACGAACCATTCTGCGAGCGCGTCCGAGCAGTGGACCCCGAGCTGCGCCGCGTACTCGCCGAGCGTGATGCCGACGGGGCCGACGTCGTTCGCCGAGTTGTCGAGGACGGTCGCCTGGGGCGCTGGGAAGAACGAGATCTTGATCGCGTCGTGATCCCAGGAGTGGCGCGCGCGCCTTCGCCATTCGGGGTCGCGCAGGAGCGCCAGCTTCGCCTCTTCGGTCTGCGCCGTGACGACTTCGTGCCAGACGTATTCGTTCGACTGCGCGAAGAGCAGGGAGTGCTGGATGCTCGCGACCGTCGTGATCGGGACGTGCATGAAGCCCGTCCAGAAATCCCGCCCCTCGGCGGCGAAGCGCTCGTGGATCGCCGCGAGGGGCTGCTGGATCCCCATGTCCCGCTGCCAGGCGAGGGTCGGAACGCCTACCCATTGCATCCGGATCGGCAGGCCCTCGGCGAGACGCGCGAGGCGCTCCGTCGAGGGAACGGACGTCATGCGCATCAGGCTGTCGACGACGACCTGGATCGTGGCGCCCGGATGGCGAGCGAGGACCTCGAGCAGCGCGCGCAGCTCGGCGTCGTCGGCCTTCAGGGAGGGCACGGCGCGATCCTGTCCGTCGTGGTCGATCAGGTTCGTCGAGAGCCCGAGCGCTCCGGCGCGGAGGGCATCGTCGAAGTGCACGGCCATGCGTTCGATCTCGTCGGCCGTCGCCGCGCGTTCCCAGGCCGCCAGGCCCATCACGGCGAGGCGCAGCGCGATGTGGCCCACGAAGGCGGCGTAGTGGATCGGCGTCCGGACGTTCCGCTCGACCGAAGCCCGATATTCGGACCAGGACTGCCAGTCCCAGGGCAGATGCGAATGGAACGGACCCTTCGGAAAATCCTCGAAGAACGAGAAGATCTGGATCACCTCTTCGCGGACCTTCGGGTCTGCGTGGGCGGGCGCCAGGGCGAATCCGCAATTGCCGCCGATCACCGTCGTGACGCCGTTGCCGGGCAGCGGCGTCAGATCGGGCTGCCACCACATCACACCGTCGAGATGCGTATGGCTCTCGATGAAGCCCGGCGCGACATGGCAACCCGACGCGTCGAAGATCCGCTCGCCTGGCTCGGGCGTCAGGGATGCGCCGATGGCGGCGATCCGGCCGTCGCGAATCCGGACGTCGGCGCGGTAGGCGGGGGCGAGCGTGCCGTCGACGACGAGGCCGCCCGAAATCAACCAATTTTCCGCTCGTTCGTTCATGTCGCGTCTCCCGTCGTCGCCGGACCGCCGGAAACATCCTCGCGGCGCTTCGTTTCGTAGGCGTCGGGATCGGGCTTGCTCGTCCGCTCCCGAAACGCGCTCATCGAGAAGGGCCACTGGGTCACCACGCGGCCCGATGCGCTGCGGTAGTAGCCGGGACAGGATTCGTTCCAGACGCGTACGGAGGCGATCCCGCGCTGGATCTCGTCGTTGTAGGCCTGCATCACGTCCGGACGCACGTCGAGCCAGGCGAGGTCTTCGTCCGCGATGCGCTCGATCTGTCGCAGCGCGTAGTCGACCTGGTATTCGATCATCGTCAGGATCGAGCCGTTGTTCGTATTCGGGCCGTAGAGCATGAAGAGATTGGGAAAGCCCGATGTCGTGATGCCGTGATAGGCGAGGGCGCCGTCGCGCCAGGCCTCGGCAATCCCGATGCCGTCCCGGCCGGTCGCCTCGATCGCGGAGAGGTACTGGTTCGCACCGAAGCCCGTCGCCAGGATCAGCGTGTCGCATTCCCGCAGCCGGCCATCCCGGGTCACGACGCCCTCCGGCGTGATCCGCTCGATCGGATCCGTGACGAGCTCGAGGTTCGGGCGATTGAACGCCGGGTAGTAGTCGTTCGACATGAGGGGGCGCTTGCAGCCCCACGGATGGGTAGGCCGCAGGCAGGCCCGAACCTCCGGATCCCGGACGATCTCGAGGGCAGCGAGCCCGTAGGCCTCGAACTCGGCCAGCGCCTTCGGAT
>CAUJGH010000289.1 GCA_963169575.1 Myxococcota bacterium
CTTTCCCCAAGCAAGGAAGCCGTTCGTTGGCGGCCCTATTGAGTGGAGATGATCGTATGCAGTCGAAGAATCGCGTCTTTGCTTTAGTTGTTGTTATCTCGGTAGGGTTACTGGGATTATCAGCGCAGCGGGCTGAGGCAGGCCCTATCACTTATTCGATCGACCGAACGCTGGATCAGTTGAGCGACTCGAACGCGTTCTGCTCCGGCAATGGATACCCGGGTGCACCGGATTGTGTCGTCCTCCGCCTGGTCGGGACTGTGACGACCGACGGCACGCTCGGCGGTTGGGGGGGCGTGGATCATTTCACGAACATCCAGCTGGAGATGTCGGACGGGACCTCCTCAGTGGCCATGGACACCGTATTTCCGGTCGGAGAATCGATGACGGCAACCGCCGATCATCTGCTCATCTCGTTCGGGTCTGTGGTGACCTTTCGTAGTTCGGCGGTGGTCGGTGTAACTTGGACCTTCTGCGCCACCCAGCGGACTGCCTGCACCGAGAACGCGCAGTTTGCTCCGGCTGGTGTGGGGATAGAGTCGTTCATGAGCGGCGAGATCTCGGGAGTCACGGCGTCCTTTGCAGATGCGCTCCCCGTTCCCGAACCTTCAACCGCCCTGCTCGCTGGACTGGGTCTCGGAATAATGTCAGCAGCCCGGTGCCGCAAGCATCAGATCATCTCCGAAAGCGATTGTAGAGCGAGATCGAGATAAATTGGTCGCGGTTGAGAGGCGGCCGGGCGAATAGCGCACTGCGGGCGATTTCCGAGTCGTTGCGCGACCGCTCCAGCTGTCAGGTCATAGCGCGACTACTGCCCATAAAACCCCCGATACCACCCCACGAACCTCTCCATCCCCTCTTCAATCCCAACCCGCGGCCGATACCCCACCGCCTCCGCCAACGCGCTGACATCCGCAAACGTCGCCTTCACGTCCCCCGCCTGCATCGGCAGCATCCGCTTGATCGCCTGCTTCCCCGTGCACTGCTCGATAACCTCGATGTACCGCAGTAGCTCGACCGGCCTTTCGCAGCCGATGTTGAAGATCCGCCAGGGGGCGCTCGAGCGCGAAGCATCCGGGCGCGCGGGGTCGTAGGCCGGGTCGGGCTCCGCGGGTCGATCGTTCGTGCGGACGACGCCTTCGACGATGTCGTCGATGTAGGTGAAGTCGCGCTGGTGGTCGCCGTGGTTGAAGACGTCGATGGGCCGGCCTTCGAGGATCTGTTTCACGAACAGGAAGGGCGACATATCGGGGCGGCCCCAGGGACCGTAGACGGTGAAGAATCGCAGGCCGGTCGTCGGGATCGCGTAGAGATGGGAATAGGTATGGGCCATCAGCTCGTTGGCGCGTTTGGTCGCGGCGTAGAGCGAGACGGGATGGTCGACGGCGTCGCGTTCGGAGAACGGCGTCTTCGTGTTGCCGCCGTAGACGGAGCTGCTCGAGGCGTAGGTGAGGTGGGCGACCTGCTGCTGGCGGCAACCTTCGAGGACGTTGAGGAAGGCCGAGAGGTTCGCTTCGCCGTAGGCGAGCGGATGCGTGATCGAATAACGCACGCCGGCCTGGGCGGCGAGGTGGATGACGCGCTCGGGGGCGGCCTCGCGAAAGAGCGCGCCGGTTCGCGCGGCGTCGGCGAGATCGAATTCGTGGTGGCGGTAGCGGGGGTGGGCGGCGAAGCGGGCGAGGCGGGCGCGCTTGAGCGAGACGTCGTAGTAGTCGTTCAGGCTGTCGACGCCGACGATCTCGTCGCCGCGGGCGAGCAGCGCTTCGGCGACGGCGGCGCCGATGAAGCCTGCGGTTCCGGTCAACAGGATTTTCATCGCGGCATTTTCGACTAGATCCGAATCCCCCGCCACGCGCCCGACTGAAACCGCCGATACAGCACGATCGCGAGCGTCGCCGACGAAAACACACCGCCGATCCAGGCCCCTTCGAGCCCGAGCTCGAAGCGATAGGCCAGCAGCCAGGCGCTCGGGAGGAAGATCAGCCAGGACGCGAGGCAGCGGACGACGAAGGGCCAGCGCGTATCCCCCGCGCCGCGCAGGGCGCCGTCGGAGAGGACGGAGAGCGCGTCGAAGAGCTGGTAGAAGGCGCCGATCGCGAGCAGCGGGCCGCCGAGGGCGATCACGCCGGGATCGTTCGAGAAGAGGCCGATGAGCGATCCGGGCAGCATGACGAAGGCGATCGCGATCGCCGCACCGGCGGATCCGCCGAGCGCGAGCGAAGAGCGGAAGCGCTGGGCGGCGCGATCGGGCTGGCCGGCGCCGATGTAGCGGCCGACGAGGGTCGCGGTCGCCGTCGAGATCCCGGCGGCCTGCATGAACGAGAGGCTCGCGAGCTGGCCGAAGGCATGGGAGGCCGCCATCGCGGCGTCGCCCATGCGGGCGACGAGCGTCGTGAAGAGGGAGTAGGCGAGCATCTCGATGACCCACTGCCCGCCGACGGGCAGACCGATGCGCCAGAGTCGCCGGACGGCCGCGAGCTGCGGGATCCGCCAGCCCGTATCGAAGCGCGCGCGGACCGACGGCCGCAGGAAGGCCGAGGCGATGAGCGCGAGATAGAGCCATTCGGAGATCGAGGTCGCGAGGCCCGCGCCGAATACGCCGAGCTCGGGGAAGCCGAACCAGCCGTAGACGAGCCCGAAATCGAGGAAGACGTTCGCGCCGTTGGCGAGGACGGTCGCGACGAGCGGAGTTCGCGCGTCGCCGATGCCGCGAAAGAACGAGGCGACGGCGATGGCCGCGGTGAGTCCGACGAGGCCGGGCGCCCGCGCGCGCAGGTATCCCGCGGCGAGCCGCTCGACGCCTTCGCTCGGCGCGATCCAGGCGACGGCGTGATCGGCCGCGACGAGCAGGAAGATCGCCGACGCGATCGCGAGGGGGACCGTCGATCCGAGGCCCTGCCAGGCCCAGCCGCCGCAGTCGCGTTCGCGGCCGGCGCCGTGGTCCTGCGCGACGAAGGTCTGGACGACGCTCGCTGCGCCGATGAAGAACGAGGCGATCGTCCAGAGCCAGGTCCCCGACAACCCGACCGCCGCGAGCTCCCGCGCGCCGAGCCGGCCGACGATCGCGGCATCGACGAGGCCCATCATCGAAAACAGCAGCTGCGTCAGGACGAAGGGCAGGGCGAGGACGGCGACTTCGCGCAGGCTATGCGCCGCCGAGTCGATGCCGCCGCCTTCCGGGCGCTGATCGGAGTCCGGGCTGGGGGAGGCGTCCGGGCTGCGCATGGGAGGGACCTGTCTGGGCGTGCGCGTCCGCCGCATGGGGGCGGCCCGGCGAGCGGCGATCGGCTGCGAGGGGATCCGGGCGTTCGAACGGGGATGCGGCGGCGGAGGAACGACGCGGAATCGATCCGGCGTCGTCATGGACACCGCCCCGCGCTTGGTACCATGCCGGCCATGCCCCATCAAGCCGCGCTGCCGCGGATCGCCTTCGTGATCGCGTTCGCGGCGATTTCGGGGCTCGCTTGTTCGTCTCTTCCGCCGGTGCGGGCGATTCGGGCGGCGCGTTATTATGCAGCCGGTTCGCAGGCCCTCGACCGCGGCGATGCCGCGGTCGCGATCGCGGAGCTCGAGCGCGCGGCGGCGTTGATGCCGAACGCCTCCGAGATCCAGAATCATCTCGGCCTGGCCTACTGGTCGGATGGACGCGAAGACGCGGCGCGGCAGGCGCTGGGGCGTGCGCTCGAGCTCGACTGCGACAATGCAGCTGCGCGCACGAATCTCGCGCGCTTGCAGCGCGAGCAGGAAGCCGCTGCCGTGCTCGCCGCGCGAGATGGGCAGGGCGGCGTGGTCGGCGCGGGCGCCGCGAGCGGCGGAGCGGCCGGAGAAGAAGGGAGCAGCTCGGATGGCGAATGACGG
>CAUJGH010000290.1 GCA_963169575.1 Myxococcota bacterium
GTCCGAGCACGAACGCGCGCCGGACGGATTTCGCACGTGCGCGCACGCTCGTCATCGCGAAGCGGAGCCCGTGATGCGCGCGAGTGCCGGATCGTCTTCGCTGGCCGGCTGATCGCCGAGCAGCGCCTCGATCCGCGTTCGCAGCGCGCGCGCCTCGCCCTTGCGGAAGCCGCGCGTGACCTCGACGATCCGGCCGCTCGCATCGATCAGGTACGAAGACGGCATGCCGATGAGCCCGAAGGCCCGGGGACAATCGCCGCTGGGATCGTGCACGATCTCGAATCCGACGTTTCGGCCGGCCAGGAAATCGATCGCATCCTGCGGATCCGAGTCGAGGTTCACGGCGACGACCTCGAGGCCCTTCCCCCCATGCGCCCGGGCGAGCGCGTCGAGAAACGGAAAGGCGTGCTCGCAGGTCGGACACCAGGAGGCCCAGAAGTCGACCAGCACGAGCCGTCCTTCGAAAACCCGCTCGCGCGGCGGCAGGAACGCGCCCGCCTCCGGCGCGAGCGACGCCAGCGCGCAGCTCGGGGCGCGCAGACCGGCATCCGCCTGCGTCGAGGCGGGAGGCGATGCATCCGATCCGGCCCGCGCCACGCCGACGAACAGCCCCGCAGCAAGTCCCGCCATGCCGACGATGCGGAGCCCGCGCGCGATCGAAGCACGCCAGCACCGTCCGCCATCGCGCGCAGGCAACGAGCGGCCGCAGAGCTGAGCGGGGCGGGTACGGAGAGGAGACAAGGCGGGATCCAATCCGGAAGGCCGGAGCGGGCACCGCTCCGAGGGTGCGAATGGCTTAGCATTCGGCCGCCCGGACCTCGATCGGCCGCGACAAATTGACGCAGCTCCGCAGACGCGCCCGACCCGCTCCGAAATTGCAGCGCTCCCGCCCGCCGAGTAGCCTGTTTTCGATGAAGCGGTCCCCCGCCCCCGCCGCCGCTCTTTCGCCTCGACCGCTTTCGCCGCCTGCGTCGCCCGCGCCGCTCCCGGCCGCGCCGTCGCGCGCCGAGGCCGTGCTGCGCTGGCTGGTGCCGCTGCGGTTCCTGTCCGCGGCGGGCCAGATCGGGGCGATCGCGGTCGCTGCCGCCGGGCTCGGATTGCCGCTTCCCTACGACCGCCTCTGGATCGTCCCGGCCCTCGTCATGGCGAGCAATGGCCTCTGGATGGCGCTGCGCGCGCGATCGCAGGCCCGGGCCGCGCAGCTCGTGGTGCCGGTCCTGATCTTCGACGCCGCCCTTTTCACCCTCCTGCTCGCCTGGAGCGGCGGCCCGGACAGCCCCTTCAGCGCTCTCTACATCATCCAGATCGTGCTCGCGGCGATGACGGGCAGCCGCGCCGCGACCTTTTCCGTCGCGCTCGCCTGCGCCGGGTTCTATGCGCTCGTCTTCGCGTGGTCGACGCCCGCGCATTTCTGGCACGCTCCGGCGCTGCCCGGCTCGTCGATCGGTCTGCACGCCCTCGGCATGTGGGTCGCCGTCGTGGTGGTCGCGGCGGTCATGACCTTCGTCATGACGCGCATCATCGAGACGCTCGGCGAACGCGAGCAGCAGATGCGCCGATTGACCGAGGTCGCCGCGCGCAACGCCCGCCTCGCCTCGCTGACCACCCTCGCCGCCGGCGCCGCCCACGAGCTCGGCTCGCCGCTCGGGACGATCGCCGTCATCGCCCGGGAGCTCGAGCGCGGCGCGCAGTCGGCGGGCGGGCAGGCCGCGCCCCCCGGTCTCGCGGAAGACGCGAAGCTCCTGCGCACCGAAGTCGAGCGCTGCCGCGCGATCCTCGACCGCATGCGCGCGCGCGCCGCCCACGAGGTCGCCGACGCCGAGGTCCCGATCGCCGCGGCGGAGCTCGAGGCGGCCCTGCGCGACGGTCTCGATGCCGACGAGAGCGCGCGCGTCCGGATCGAGGTCCAGCTCGCGCCCG
This sequence comes from Myxococcota bacterium, assembly GCA_963169575.1. Classification (GTDB taxonomy): domain Bacteria; phylum Myxococcota_A; class UBA9160; order UBA9160; family UBA4427; genus UBA4427. The sequence goes on from CAUJGH010000290.1 coordinate 1,921, forward strand.
GCGCGTCGGCCGGAGCGCGGATCGATTTCTGCGAGGTCGTCGGCCCGATCCTGCGCAACGCCCTCGACGCCTCGAGCCCGCAGACGAGGGTCGACGTCGAGATCCGCCGAGCTGGGGACCGGCTCGTGACCCGCGTGCGCGATCGCGGCACGGGCATGGACGAGGCGACCCTGCGCCACGTCGGCGAGCCCTTCTTCACGACGCGCGCGCCGGGGCGCGGCACGGGTCTCGGGCTCTTCGTCGTCCATCTCCATCTCGAGCGCCTCGGCGGAACGATCGAGTTCGAGTCCGAGCCCGGCGCGGGCACGACGGCGACCGACGCCTGGCCGCTCGCAGCGGCCGCGAACGGGGTCGCCGCGCGGCCGGAGACGCATCCTGAGTCGCGAGCGCGCGATGTCGTCTGAGCAAACGCCCGTTCGCCTGCTCGTCGTCGACGACGACGACGCCTATCGCAGCCGTCTCTGTCGCGCCTTCCGCGATCGCGGACTGGTCGTCGAGGGCGCCGCGTCGCTCGCGGAGACGACCGAAGTCCTGAAGCGCTTTCATCCCGCGCGCGCCGTCCTCGATCTGCGCCTCGGCGACGGCTCGGGCATCGATCTGCTCGGCCGGATCCTCGCATTCGATCCCGGAATCGCCTGCGTCGTCCTGACGGGTTACGGCAGCATCGCGACGGCGGTCGAAGCCGTCCGTCGCGGCGCGATCGACTACCTGACCAAGCCCGCCGATGCAGACGAGATCCTGCTCGCATTCGAAGCCCGGCAAGGCGAGCCGCGCAGCAGCGGCGAAGGCGGTCCGGCCGCACAGAGCCCGGCCGTGCCGAGCCTGCATCGCGTCGAGTGGGAGCACATCCAGCGGGTGCTCGGCGATTGCGGGGGCAACGTCTCCGAGGCGGCACGCCAGCTCGGGATGCATCGCCG
>CAUJGH010000291.1 GCA_963169575.1 Myxococcota bacterium
GTTGTCTGCGGGCGGGATCGTCTGCCCCGCGCCGAGAGCCGGATCCTCGCTCCCGCCGCCGCCGCCGCCACCGGCCGGCGCGCGAAGTCGTTCATTCGAGTAGGAGCTGACGACGCTACCCGCGCCGACGGCGCGGAGCGCGATGTACACGGTCGCCTCGTCGGGGACGACGATCGAGCTCTGATGGACGCCGGCCGCATCCACGCTCGGATTCGAGAGCGTGAAGACCTGATCGTAGTTGCCCTGGGAGGAACCGACATGGGCTTCCCAGCGCTGCACGTCGGCGGGCCGTGCATGGGTCCAGCGCAGGACCTCCGTCCGCGCGTGGGCGGCGCCGGCCGAGACGAGCGAAGCGGCGACGACGACCAGCCCGAGGCGGGTCGAGCAGCGGTTTCGGCCGGAGGATCGACTCTGGAACTTCATCTGGACACTCCTGTTCGCAATGCACGGAGTTCGCCGGTTTCGGGTCGACGCATTCGACCTGGAGTTCTTCGCCGGGTCGCTGCGCTGCGTTCCGGGGTGAGTTTCGGAAGACGCACGGGATGGGCCCGTGACTGCAGTCACAGCCCTCGGGAATGACGATGGAAATCGACGCTCGGCCTGCGACGCTCGACCTGTGAATTCGCGGCAACGCACCCCCCGCGCCGCGCACGCAAAATAGCGCGCTCGCGAGCGAACGCGTCCGCCCGCCTGCAGACGACGGGCCGGAGCACGCGTCCGCACGATCGGCCGGTCCATCCCGCCGTGCAGCGAATCGGGCTGCTAGACGCTGAGCAGTGGGGCGATGATGGTGCGCTGGATCTCGGAGGTGCCCGAGTAGAGCTTGCTGCCGGTGGCGTCGCGCAGCTCGCGTTCGATCTCGTACTCGGTCATGTAGCCGTAACCGCCGTGGATCTGGATCGCCTCCTGGGCGCAGGCCACCCAGGATTCGGAGATCCAGAGCTTCGCGAGCGCGGCCTCCAGGAAGATGCTCTTGCCCTGATCCTTCTTCCAGGCCGCTTGATAGAGCAGCGAGCGCGCGGTCTCGACCCGGAGCTTCATGTCGACGAGCTTCGACGCGACGAGCTGGAAGTTCCCGATCGACTCGCCGAATTGCTTGCGCTGGCGCGAATAGGCGAGGCAGGCGTCGAGCAGCCGCTGCATCGCACCGACGGCGGGGGCGAGGATGCAGCCCCGCTCCCAGGTCATCGAGTCGGTGAAGAGGTTCTTGCCGGCGCCTTCCTTGCCGAGGCGGTTCTCGACCGGGACGCGGAGGTCGTCGAAGAAGAGCTCGGCCATGGGCGAGGTCCGCATGCCCATCTTGTCGAGCTTCTTTCCGACCTGGAGCCCCGACGTACCCTTCTCGACCAGGAATGCCGAAACGCCCCGGGCCCCCTTCGCGGGATCGACGGTCGCGAAGACCAGCAGGAGGTCGGCGACGTTGCCGTTCGAGATGAACGTCTTGCTCCCGTTGAGGACGTAGTGATCGCCCTGCCGGATCGCGGTCGTCCGCAAGCTGTAGGCGTCGGAGCCGGAGCCGGGCTCGCTCATCGCGTTGCCGCCGATCCATTCGCCCGAGACGAGGCGGGGCAGGTACTTCGCCTTCTGCTCGGGCGTTCCGAAGGCGAGCAGCGGCATCTCTGCCGTCCACATATGGGCGTTGATCGAGAACGAGAGCCCGTTGTCGCGCGAGCCCTCACCGAGCGCCTCGAGGGCGCCGACGGTCGTCAGCGCGTCGAAGCCGAGCCCGCCGTACTCCTCGGGAACGCAAAGACCGTGGATGCCCATCTTCGCGCAGGCGTCCCAGCCCGCTCGGTTGAAGATGCCTTCCCGGTCGCGCTCGACCAGCCCTTCGTTGAGGCTCCCGCGTGCGAACGCGCGAATGGCATCGCGCAGCTCGGTCTGCTGCTTCGTCCACGAGAAATCCATCGGAAGGGCTCCTTCGGCCGGGGGCTCGCGCGCCGGGCCGAGACGCTTCGGTGATCGCCCCGGCTGCGCTTCAGGCGCTGCTCTTCAAGCGTTGATAATCCACTTTATCCGTCGAAGTCTTCGGCAACAGGGCATGGAACGAGAATCCGTCCGGAACCATGTAGACGGGGATCCGCTCGCTGCAGAATTTCTTGAGCTTGATGAGGGAGAGCTTCTCGCCGTTCTTCGTGCTGATGTGCGCACGGATGAGCACGCCAGCCGCCTCGTCGGGCAACGCGACGACGGCCGCCTCGAGGATCTCCGGATGCTGATAGAGGCAGGCCTCGATCTCGCCGAGCTCGACCCGATAGCCCCGCTTCTTCACCATCCGGTCGCGCCGGCCCATGTAGATGTAGCCGTGATCGGCGTCCTCGCGGACGAGATCGCCCGTCCGGTACCAGCGATCGTCCGTTCGATCCGGCAGGAAGGCCTTCGCCGTCTGCTCTTCGAGATTCCAATAACGCTCGAGCACCGAAGGTCCGGCGATGCAGAGCTCGCCCTCGGATCCGCGCGCGACCTCGCGGCCATCCGGATCGACCACGATCGCCCGCAGATGCGCGCAGACCGGACCGATCGGGTAGGGGTCCTTGCGGTCTTCGGGCACGACGGCCGGAATCTCGTACCAGGTGCAGACGTTCGTCTCCGTCGGTCCGTAGAGATTGAGGTAGCGCTTGCCCGGCCAGAGCTGCTTGAGGCTGCGCAGGTGGACCACGGGAAAGACCTCGCCGGCGAAGCAGACGATCCGTACCTGCGAGTGGTCCCGATTCGCGAGCTCGCCGTGCTGCACGAGCATCGTCAGGATCGAGGGGGCCGAATACCAGATCGTGATGCCGGTGCGTTCGATCCAGGCGGCCAGCTCGCCCGGCCGCTTGCCGACCTCTTCGTCGATCAGGACGAGCGTCGCGCCGTGCTTGATCGCCGTGTAGATGTCGAGGATCGAAAGGTCGAAATGAAAGGGCGCATGGGACGAGAAACGATCGTCCTCGCGCGGCTCGAGCACGTCGCTGCACCAGTCGACGAAGCAGGTCGCGTTGCGCTGGGAGAGCACGACGCCCTTCGGCTTGCCGGTCGAGCCAGAGGTGTAGAGGACGTAGGCGAGGTCGTCCGGACCGACCTCCGCGCTGCGACGCGTCGCCGCCGGGCCTTCGGACGCATCGCAGCGGTCGAGGCAGCGCGCGAGGCTCGAACCGTCGTCCGGCGTCTCGATCTCGAAGAGTCGCGGGCTCGCCCCCTTCTGCGCGAGCTCGTCGGCGAGGGCCTGCGCGGCCGCCCCCTCGACGAAGCAGGCCTTCACGCCGCAGTCGTCGAGGATGAACGCGCCGCGTGCCGCAGGCGCCGAGGCGTCGACGGGCACATAGGCGGCACCCGCCTTCAGGATGCCGAAGATCGCGGCGATCGTATCGATCGATTTGTGGACGAAGAGCCCGACCCGATCGCCGCGTCCGACGCCGACGGCGACCAGCCGATCGCGCACGCGGTCGGCCAACCGGTCGAGCTCGGCATACGCGATGCTGCGGCCCGAAGGCGCGACGATCGCGACGTGATCGCCGCGGCGGGCGGCGGACTCTTCGAGGAAGCGGTGGAGCGGCGTCAAGATCGGCTCTTCAGAGCTTCGAGGCGACGAGCTTCGCAATGTCGACGAGCGTGTTCAGATTGTCTTCGTCCGCCTCGTGCGCCTCGATCTTGATGTCGTAGGTGTTCTCGAGATGGGTGACGAGCTTGAGCGTCGCGAGCGAATCGAGGATGCCCGAGCTGATGAGCTCGACGTCTTCGGTGAGCTCGTCCGGATCCTCGCCCTCGAGAAACTCGGACAGGATGAAGCTCTTGGTCGCGGCCATGATCGCGTTCTGGTCGGGCATGATTCCTTCGCTCTCCTCGCGGCGCCGAAGCGGCGAACCCTCCATCGGTCGCCGAGGGCCGCTCGTATAGCATTTCGATCAGTCGCGGCGTGGGTTCCCGTTCCAACCGCGAAAGCGACTCCGGGTGAGGCCGAGAGAGCGCCGGAACTGGCGCACCGCGCGCAGGACGCGCAGGCCCCCGTCGGACAGGCAAAATCGAAGCACCATGCCCTGGCAGACGATGCGATCGGCGAGCCCGAGCTGCGAGCGGGCGACGACGCCGGCGAGCCCGCGGTAGAGCTGCCAGATCGAAGGCTCGAGCGAGGGCCGGGGCATGGGGTGGAGGCGGCTCGCGAGGCCGGCGAGGGCGGCCTGGTCCGGGTTCGTCCAGCTGCGATGGAAGAGGCGCTTCGGCACGTGGACGAAGGGGCCCTGGAGGCAGAGGCGGGCCGAGAAGAGCCAATCGCA
>CAUJGH010000292.1 GCA_963169575.1 Myxococcota bacterium
AGCCGCCCGCGCCGCAGCGGCCACGACATCGACGTCTGCCCTCCGGCCGCATTGCCGTCACCGAGATCCCGGTGCAGCCCGGCGGATCCCTCCCCGCGAAACCGCTTTGACTTTTCCGGCGTTCGCCGATATAGAGTCGCCGTCCACCCGGAGTCCCTGCATGTACGCCTTCCGCCATCACGCCGCGATGCGGGCCCTGCGCCCGAACGCCCCGCTCGCCGGGACGAAGCGGACGTGCACGCGTTGGGCCGAAGGCGCCCTTTGCGTCTCGTCGCTCGCCCAGCGCGGCGACCGCAAAACGAGGGAGGTGGACTCCATGGCCGAGGTCGACTGAAGCGAAGAGCCGAAGACCTCGAAGCTCCGCAGGACCCGAAGGGTCGCAAACGCAGAGCCCGATCCAACGAGAACCCCTCCCGCCCCAGACGGCCGGAGGGGTTCTCGCCGTTTGGGGCCTCGAGGAACCCGGAAGTCGCGGGCCCAGGGCACCCCGCCCAAAGCCGTGAACGATGCAGCGAACGACGCCGCGAACGAGAAGAGGACGAAGCGATGGAACGACGAAGCGAAGCCCGGACCGGATTCGGCCCCTGGCTCGAGCACCTGGCGTGGAATGCGGCGGCCGCCGCCGCGGTCTCCGTCATGCTCCTCGTGCTGCTCGCATCGCTCGAATGGCTCGACGCCGTCGCGAAGCCAGGGGCGCCGCGCCCGGGCGCACGGGCGAGCGCCGAAGCGCTGCCCGTGGTCGCGGGCGGCCCGACCGCGGCCGCCGTAGCGTGTGCCCCCGCATCCGGCGGGTCCGGCTGATCCGAGAGCCCAAAAAAGAACCGACCGGCGGGCAGTCCTGCTGCCTCGCCGGTCGGCTCTGTCCGCTCCGGCAGGAAGCGCACCCGAGCGCGCTTCCCTGGAGCGTTCGCGCTCTGCGCTCGACTACTCGGGCTGCTGCAGCGCCTTGGCCGCGGCATCGGCTTCCTTTGCCGCCGAGTCGAGAGCGCCCGCCGCGCCCGCGGCCGCCGAAGCCGCCGCGTCGTTCACGGCAGCGCCCGCGTCGTTCATCGCGCCGTCGACACCGGCCTTCGCGTCGTCGAGAGCCGCATTCGCCGACGCTGCCGCCTCGTCGACCGCCGCGCCCGCCGAAGCCGCTGCCTCGTCGACCGCCGCCGCCGCGTTCTCGCCGGCTGCCTCGATGGCCGCGCCCGCGGAGGTCGCCGCTTCGCCCGCCGCCGCCGCCGCGTCCTGCGCCCCGGCACCGAGCTCCGCCGCGCCTTCGCCGACCGCATCGGCTGCGCCCTCGACGCCAGCCGCCACGCTGCCCGCGGCTTCCTTCATCGAATCGGTCGCCGACTGCGACCCCCCCTTGTCGTCCTGCCCACAGCCCACCAGCGCTGCCAGGGCGAGCCCGAGCGAGACCACACCGATCGCCTTCCAACCGAGCATTCGCATCTTCATACCCTCCACTCCCCTCGATCGATCGACGGCGACGCTCGTCACCCCCGCGATCGAAGCAATCTTTCGTGGCGCGCACGATACGCGACGATCACGCCCAACACACCTGCCAGCCACGAGTTCGTCGAATTCGGCTCGGGAACGGCCGCCAATCCAGCAGGTGTGAAGGTGTCGAGACTGAGCGTCTCGATGCTCGTTCCGGTCGTCGGATCGACGACGTCGTAGAAAGTCCGCTGGCCGCCGAAGCCGGTCCCCACGAGATAGAGCAGGCCGCTCGAACGCGAGTACGAAAGACTCGCGTCTTCCCTGAAAAGGCCCGCCCCGGCGACCTGGTCCGCATCGCACGGCGAAGGCGGGCAAGTCGTGAGATCGATCTCGTAGAGACCATCGGGGCCGAAAGGCGTCGCCGCGAAGAGCCGGCCCTGGAGACTGTCGTAGGCGAGCCCCGTGAAGAGCGACGCCGGCGTCCAGATCAGCGATCCGAGCAGCGTCGAAGACGACGGCGACGCGGGCGAAATCGTGCGCAGCTCGCCCGTCGCGCCGCCGACCTCGAAGACGAAGAGCCGGTCGTCTGCCGGGGCGCTCGTCGGGCCCGGGTCGTAGGCCATCGAGACGATCTCGTCGGTGCCGTTCGCGAGGGTGCCGACGGTCGCGAGGATCTGGCCCGTCTCGGGATCGATCGTGACGATCGAATCGTCCCCGATCGTGGGCACGACACCGTACAGGGTCGCGCTGTCCTCGGCCCATTCGAGGGCTCGGACGTCGTCGGCGGTGGGCGCGAAGGGACCCAGGGTCGACCAATGGCCGGCGAGGGCCGCGATCTCGATCGCGTCGTCGGGCGGGCCGCCGGCGGCGGTCCCCGGCGCGGCAGCCGCGATCAGGCGAACGCCCGCCGAGCCCGAAGCCTCGCCGCAGAGCCCGCCCGAGCAGACGCCGTACAGCGGCCCGCTGCAGGTCGTGGCGTCGGGCTCGATCGCACCGCCATCCGTATGGCAGCCGCACGTCTCGCCGCTCGCGGTCGTCGTCCGAGCGACCCGGAAGTTGCTGCACTCGCTGGCGGTGAGACAGGTTCCCTGGCCCGGCGTGAAGACCGAGGCCTGCATGATCTGGCATTCGGCGGCAGCGACGTGCACGAGGCAGGCGTTATGCCCGCGTTCGTGTGCGGTCACCGAGGCGAGCACGTCGTCGTCGAAGGCGTCGACGGTGACGACCATCCAGAGATTCGGATCGTCGTTGCCGTTGCCATCGCAGCCCGGCCGCTCGGCACAGCCGATCGCGGCGGGCGACGAGCCGCCGCAGTAGGTCATGCTGTCGATCAGGAAGGCGTTCGAGCCCGCGCCGCCGGCGCTGTTGAAGAAGTTCTGGTCCGACAGCGAATCGAGGACGTCGCGGCCGTCGCCGGGCGTCCCGAAGGTCAGGGCCGCCGTCCGCTCGAGGCGAGTGCAGCAGGCGGTGTCGAACGGACCCTGACGACCTTCGACGAGGGCATTCGCGCTGGCGACGGCGCCATCGATCAGGCCTTGCCAGTAGGCGAGATCCCGGCCGGCGCCGGCATCGATCAGGTCGACGTGGACATACCAGGTCAGCTCGTGGAGATCGACTTCCGGAGCCGCTTCCGCGCGCCCTGCGGCGAGGCCACAAACGAGACCGCAAGCGAGAGCGAAGGCGATGAGGGCGCCGAGCGAGGGACGAGCGAGAGCAGCCACGGCCCGAAGGAAGGCGATCATCGCGCCCCTCCCGCCGCGCGGCTCGCGGCCTCGGCGCGTACGGCGCGGACATGGCCGACGAGCGCCGGATCGGCGGCGCTGCGTTCGACCGAATCGAGGATGCGCTGTGCCTCGGGCAGGCCGGTCTCCGCGAGGGCCCCTGCCGCGGCCCGGCGCTCGAGCGCCTGGAGTCGCGCTGCATCGAAATGACGGAAGGTCCAGCCCGGCGGCTTCGCCTCGAAACAGGCCGCGAGATCGCGCAGGGCGCGCGGATCGCGCGGCGCGAGACGCCCGAGCGCGAAGGGAAGCGCCTGCCAGGCGCGGAAACGATCGCGGTCGATCTCGCCCGAAGTCGGCTGCGCCGCGGCCCAGCCGACGATCGCGGCATACGCCTCCGGTCCACCGACGATGCCGAGCGCGTGCAGGATGCGCGCATGGCTCCGGCTCTCGGCGGGATCGGCCAGCATCTCGACGAGGCGCGCGACCCCATCGGCTCCGATGCGCGCGGCCTCCGCCTCGGGCAGGCCTTCGTAGTGGATCTGCCGGACGAGATTCTCCGTCTCGAAGACGCCGAGCGGGCCGCCCGTGTCACTGGCCTGCGCCGACGCCGGGTCGGCCGAGCCGGCCATCGCCACGACCCCGATCAGGGCGAGCGCGAGGCCCGCGAGGTGTCGCCCCCTCCGAGCGGTCGGTGCTCTCGTCCCTTCGCCGCGTTCGATCCGCCCGAGGCGCTGCGGCATCCGGTCCGCGCGCTCCCTCTGGCCGCCGGCGGTGAGGCCGGGATTCGCCCCCCGCACGGGACCCTGCCCCGCCCCCTGTATCACGATCGGTCCTCCGCGAAATCCACGCCGCGCGATCCTAGCGTCTACCCCTCTGCCCGAGCGTTGACACGATCGTCAATTCGGCGATTCTGGCGACGAGGGTGCGAGCGGGCCGTGATCGACGACACGGCCGTCTCGCGCTGATCCCCTTCGATCCGATCGCGCACCGAAGCCCGGGCCGACGCCCGAGCAGATCCGGTCGTGTGCCGGCCCGGCGACCGACGCGCCCGGCCCCGGGCGCGTCGCGAGCGCGAGCATCGTCGATCGAGCGTAGAGACGGGAAGCAGACGAGAAGCAGACGAGCGCAGAAGAAACGCGAAGTAGAAAAGCGCAAAGAGACGAGGCCTCACCCCATGAATTTCGATTTCTCCGATGATCAGAAGCTGCTCCAGCAGACCGCCCGCGACTATCTCGCCGCGCATTCGCCGCTCTCGACCTGCCGCGAGATCCTCGAGAGCGATGCGCCCTACGCCGCCGCGCTCTGGAAGGGCGCGGCCGAGATGGGCTGGCAGGGCGCCGTGATTCCCGAGGAGTTCGGCGGTGCGGGCTTCGGCCATCTCGAGCTCGCGATGATCGCCTACGAAGTCGGCCGCGCCCTCGCGCCGATCCCCTTCGGCCCGAGCGTCTTCGTCGCGACCGAGGCGATCCTGCGCCATGGCAGCGCCGCCCAGAAATCCGCCTGGCTGCCGAAGCTCGCGAACGGCTCGGCGATCGGGACCTTCGCGTTCACCGAGAAGCCCGGCCAGAACGCCGCCGAGGCGATCGCCGCGAGCGTGAAGGACGGCAAGCTCTCGGGCGTGAAGCTGCCGGTCGCGGACGGCGACGTCGCGAACCTCGCCGTCGTCGCGGCGAAGGAAAATGGCGAGACGGGGCTCTACCTCGTCGATCTCGCCGGTTCGGGCATCGAGCGCAAGACGCTCGAGTCCTTCGACCCGAGCCGCTCGCAGGCGACGATCCGCTTCGACGGCGCGCGCTGCGAGAAGCTCGCCGGCGCGGACGCGAACGCGATCGCGCGCCTGCTCGATCGCGCCGCCGTGCTGACGGCGTTCGAGCAGATCGGCGGCGCCGACCGCGCCCTCGAGATCACGCGCGCCTTCATCGTCGGTCGTTATGCCTTCGGCAAGCCGATCGCCGCGAACCAGGCGATCAAGCACCGCATGGCGGACCTCTGGTGCGAGATCGAGATCGCGCGCTCGAACGCCTACTACGCCGCCTGGGCCCTCGCCAACGAGGATGCCGAGCTGCCGGTCGCGGCCTGCCTCGCGCGCATCGCCGCCGCCGACGCGTTCGAGAAGACGACGATCGAGATGATCGAGTTCCACGGCGGCGTCGGATATACCTGGGAGTACGACTGCCACCTCTTCTACCGCCGCGCGAAGCAGCTCGCGGGCCTGCTCGGCACGCCCAAGTACTGGAAGAACCTCCTGATCGACCGCCTCTCCACGAAGAAGGGCGCCGCGCAGGCCGCCTAGCCACCCGACGAGGAAGGATACGATGGACTTCAACGACACCCCCGAAGAGGCCGCCTTCCGCGCCGAGGCCCGCGCCTGGCTCGAGAAGAACGCCCGTCCGCGAACCTCGATGACCCCGACCATCAGCGGCGAGGATCTGACGGCCGAGATCGTGAAGCAGTCGCAGGCCTGGCAGAAGAAGAAGGCCGAATCCGGCTGGGCCTGCATCACCTGGCCGAAGGAATACGGCGGCCGCGGTGCGACGCCGATCCAGAACGCGATCTGGGGCCAGGAGCAGGCGAACTTCGAGACGCCGCCCGACGTCTTCTCGATCGGCATCGGCATGTGCGGCCCGACGATCCTGACCCACGGCACGCCGGAGCAGAAGAAGCGCTGGATCCCGAAGCTGATCACCGGCGAGGAGATCTGGTGCCAGCTCTTCTCCGAGCCGTCCGCCGGCTCGGATCTCGCGGGCCTGCGCACGACCGCGGTCAAGCAGGGCGACGAGTGGGTCGTCAACGGCCAGAAGATCTGGACCTCCGGCGCGCAGATCTGCGAGTGGGGCATCCTCGTCGTGCGAACGGATCCGGCCGTCGCGAAGCACGCGGGCCTGACCTTCTTCGTGGTCAACATGCATTCGCCCGGCATCGAGATCCGCCCGATCACCCAGATCAACCGCGGTCAGGGCTTCAACGAGGTCTTCTTCACCGACGTCCGCATCCCCGACGATCAGCGCATCAGCGCCGTGGGCAACGGCTGGGCCGTCTCGATCACGACGCTCATGAACGAGCGCATGTCGATCGGCTCGGGCATGGGCGTCGGCGCGATCGAGGATCTCGTCGGCTTCATGGACGGGATCGAGATCGACGGCCGCCCGGCCAGCGAGGATCGCCAGGTCCGCGAGCGGATCGCCGAGTTCGTCGTGAAGGCACGCGGCCTCAAATACACCTCGCTGCGGACCCTCTCCGCCCTCTCCCAGGGCAAGACCCCGGGCCCCGAGGCGAGCATGAGCAAGCTCGTCGGCGCCGTCCTGCAGCAGCACGCCGCATCGTTCGCGATGGAGATGGCGGGCACCTCGAGCGCACTCCGGGGCGAGGCGGCGCCGGCCCAGGCCGCCTGGCAGGAGCGCTACCTCTCGTTGCCGGGCCTGCGCATCGCGGGCGGCACCGACGAGATCCTGCGCAACATCATCGCCGAGCGCGTGTTGGGCCTGCCGCCGGACGCCCGCGCCGACAAGGGACTCGCGTTCAAGGACGTGCCGACCGGCCCGCCCAAGGCCTGAGGGATCGGCCGGCCGCGATTCGTCCGCCCCGCGCAGGACGAGTCGCTCCGGACGGATCGCCGAGGAGTACGCATGCCGGAGAAATACGTCCGCCAGGGCGGCCTCCCGATCCTGCTGCGACACACGGGCGCGTCGACGCTGCCCGAGCATCCGCCGTCGGTCGCCTCGGGTCGCTCGGTCGTCTGCCTCCACGACGCCGGCCTGCAGAGCTCGATCTTCGTCGATCTGCTCGCCGCGATCGGCGACGACGCCTGTGCCCTCGCCTTCGACCTGCCGGGCCACGGCCGATCCGGCAGCCTCGACGCGCTCCCCTCGATCGAAGCGATGAGCGAATGCGCCCGGGGCGTCGCTGCCTGGTGCCGCGCCGAGCGGCCGATCCTGGTCGGCCACGGCATGGGCGCCCTCGTCGCCCTCGACTGGGCGCAGCGCGCGCCCGGGGCCGTCGGCGGGCTCGTCCTCTGTGCGACGGGCCGAACGCTCGGGCTGCGCGACGAAACGATCGAAGCCATGCGGAGCGTCACGCTCGGCCGCGCCCCGCGCCCCTTCGACGCCGCCCGCCTCGCCCCCGGCGCCCCGCGCGAGCGCATGCAACGCTTCTACATGGAGAGCATCCAGACCGATCCGCGCGCGACGCTCGTCGACCTCGAGGCCTGCCGTGCCTTCGCGCGCGCCTCGAGCGCGAGCGACGCGCTGCGAACGAAGCCGCCCGCCCCGACCCTGATCGCCTGCGGCGAGGCCGAGCCCGAAGCCGACCGCGCAGTGGCGCAGGGCCTCGCCGCACGCCTCGGCGCGCGCCACGAGACGATTCGCGAAGGCGCGAGCCTGCTCCCCCTCGAATGTCCGGAGGCGCTCGCACGCGAGATCCTCCGCCTCTCCCGCTCCGCGGAGGCATCATGACGATCTCGGGCCGGATCGCGATCGCCGGCGTCCACGAATACGAGAGCCGTTATGCGCCGGACAAGACCGAGCTGCAGATCATGGCCGAATGCGCGCGGGAGGCGCTCGCCGACGCCGGCCTCTCCCTCGCCGACGTCGACGGCATCCTCGGCGCATCGATGACCATGGGCGCGATGGGCATGGTCCAGCTCTCGGAATACCTGAACATCAAGCCGCGCTTCTTCGACGGCAACAACATCGGCGGCTCCTCCTTCGTCGGCCATGTCGCCCATGCCGGCGCCGCCATCGCGGCCGGGCTCTGCGAAGTCGCCCTCATCCTCTACGGCAGCAAGGCCGCCTCCGACGCGATGGCGATCGGCACCGGCGACGCCAGCGGCCGCGATCCCGGCGCCGCCTTCGTCTCGCCCTACGGCATGACGCTCGTCTCGTCCTACGCGATGGTCGCCGCGCGGCACATGCATCAATACGGAACGAAGCCCGAGCAGCTCGCCGACATCGCCGTCTCGACCCGCCACCATGCCAGCCTCAATCCGCACGCGAAGATGCGCAAGCCGATCACGCGCGAGGAAGTCCTCGCGAGCCGCCTGATCGCCGATCCGCTGCATCTGCTCGATTGCTGCATCATCAGCGACGGCGGCGGCGCGGTCGTCGTGACGAGCCTCGAGCGCGCGAAGGATCTGCGCCGGCGGCCGATCGTCGTGCGCGGCGCGGGCGAGGCCGTCGCCCACCGCGAGATCGGCTCGCCCGACCTGCTCACGATCGCCGCGAAGCAGTCCGGGGCCGACGCCTTCCGCATGGCCGGCATGACGCCCGCCGACATCGACTTCTGCACGATCTACGACTCCTTCACGATCACCGTCCTCGTCACCCTCGAAAATCTCGGCTTCTGCAAGCCCGGCGAAGGCGGCGCCTTCGTCGAGAATGGCGCGCTCGGCCTCGGCGGGCGCCTGCCCGTCAATCCCGACGGCGGCGGCCTCTCCTCGAATCATCCCGGCATGCGCGGCATCTTCCTCGTGATCGAGGCCGTGCGGCAGCTGCGCGGCGGTCTCGGCGCCCGCCAGGTCGAAGGCGCCGAGATCGCCCTCGCCCATGGCACCGGCGGCTACCTCGGCCTCATGCACAGCGGCTGCTCGCTGATCCTCTCGAAGGACTGACGCGTCCCAGGCCGCCGCAGTCTCCAAGGAAAGCCGTGACGAACCCGACCCCCGCGAAGCCCGACCCGAAGTACAAGCGACCCGTCGTCGACTGGGAATCGCGCGCCTACTGGGAGGGCGCGGGCCGCGGCGAGCTCGTGCTCCAGCGCTGCCGCGCCTGCGGCGCCGTGCAGCATCGGCCGCGCGGGCTCTGCGTCTCGTGCCTCTCGGATGCGATCGAGCATTTCGTCGCGAGCGGTCTCGGCAGCGTCTACACCTTCTCCGTCGTGCGCCAGAACCAGATGCCCGAGTTCCGCGAGGCCGTCCCCTACGTCGTCGCCTACGTCGCGCTCGACGAGGGCCCGCAGCTGCTGACGAACGTCGTCGGCTGCCCGCCCGAGGCCGTCTCGATCGGCATGCGCGTCCGGGTCGAGTTCGTGCCCGTCGACGGCGATCCCCGCGGCGGCACGCCGATCGATGCGAGGCTCGCGGTCCCGAGGTTCCGGCCCGCATGATCCTCGATCTCCATTCGCATTCGATCGCCTCCGACGACGGGCGCGCCAAGGTCGAGAACTACTGCCAGTGGATCGAGCGCCGCAGGCTCCCGCTCGCCGGCCTCGTGCTGACCGAACATCGTCAATTCGACGACGCCTCCGACTACCGCGCGCTCGAGGATCGCTACGGACTCCTCATCCTGAAGGCGTCGGAGGTCGAGACCGAATACGGCCACGTGCTCGTCTTCGGCGTCAACGACGACCTGCGCGCGGCCTTCGACTTCGCGCGCATCGACAACCGACTCGAGATCGTGCTCGAGGCGGCGAAGCGCTGCGGTGCCGTCGCCGTGCCCTGCCATCCCGGGCGGCCGAAGGTCGGGCTCTGCGCCCATTGGGAGACGCGCGGCCCGGTCCCCGGTGTCACGATCGTCGAGACCCTGAACGGCGGCAGCCGCGAGGGCGAGAACGAGCTCGCCGAGCGCTACGCCGAGCGCGAGGGCTGGCGTCGCATCGGCGGCTCCGACTCCCACATCGTGAGCCATATCGGCCGCTGCGCGACGCGCTTCGACGATCCGATCCGCGACATCGACTCCCTCGTCGCCGCGCTCGGCGCGGGCCGCTTCGATGCCTGCCGGGTCGCGGCCCCGGACGCGCTCGCGTAGAGTCCTCCCGTATCGAACTCCGATCCCACGGTTCGCAGCTCCGCGATTCCGCGATTCCCGATCCCCGCGCCCGAGGCCCCCTGCATGAACGCCGCCGAGATCAAGGCCCGCTTCACCGGCTCCGTCTTCGACGAGATCGATCTCGACGTCGACGCCGCCTCCCTGGTCGATTACGCGCTCGCCTGCGGCGAGACCGATCCGAAGTACACCGATCCCGCCCATCCCGATTTCCAGGCCGCCCCGAACTATCCGACCCGCATCCATGGCACGCGCCAGCTCCCGAAGGACTTTCCCGTCGAGATGCAGCGCTGCTTCGACGCGGGCAAATCCGTCGTCGTGCATGCCCCCGTCCGCGCCGGCGAGAAGATCACCGGCAAGAGCGAGATCGCCGACATCTACGAGAAGACCGGCCGCAGCGGCAGCATGCTCTTCATCGTCCACCGCATGAACTTCTACGGCCGCGGCAATGTCCCCCTCGCGACCGTCGACTGGCGCCTCGTCCAGCGGGAGATGAATCCGTGAGCGCTCCGTCTTCCAATTCGCCTTCCAATTCGTCTTCCGATTCGCCTTCCGATTCCGATTCGGCCGCTGCGCAGGGCCCGCGCCGAATCGCCCCGAGCGACGCGCCGCCCCGCGCCTTCGAGCAGATCGAGTTCGGCGAGGCCCTGCCCGACTTCGTCCCCGACGTCTCGCTCGCGAACGTGACGCGCTTCGCGAAGGCGGCCTCGATGATGGCCGGCCGCTTCATCGACCACGCGGAGGCGCGCGCCGCCGGGCTGCCGGGCGCGATCGTCCCCGGCATCATGAGCCAGGGCATCCTCGTCACCTTGATCCATCGCTGGCTCCCGAACGCGAAGGTTCTCTCCGTCGACACCGTCTTCCGCGCGACCGTCCTCGTCGATTCGCAGCCCGTCGCCCGCGGCGTCGTCACCGACATCGACGAGACCGAGCGCGTGATCGAGATCGACCTCATGCTCCAGAACGAGCGCGGCGAGACGCCGGTCGTCGGCACGGCGCGCATCACCGTCTGAACGCCGCGCCTCACGGCGCCCGCTCCGCTCCTCGCGCGTCCCGCGTGCCTCGTGCCGCTCCCGCGTCTCGTCCCGCCCGCGCGCCCCGTGCCGCCCCTCGCCCGAACGGCAGCGCGCGCACGAACGCCGCGCGCGCCGCCTCGTCCTCGAAGACGCCGATCCGCAGACCGCGCGCCCAGCCGAGCGGCCGAACCAGATCGACGGGCCGTTCCCCGATCTCGACCAGCACGAATCGCCGCGCATGCTTCACGGCAAAGCCGCGCCAGGCCTCGCGCCCGGCCTCGTCGAGCAGCGCGTGCACCGAATAACGCTCGAGCCCCTCGGCCGCTTCGCCCGTGCCCGTGCCCTCGACCGCGAGCTCGATCGATTCGATCCTGTCCGGCGCGAGCCGGAGCGTCGCCGACCGGTCGATGCGCACGGTCACGACGTCGCCCCCCGGCAGCTCGATCCGCTGCAAGGTGCATTCTTCGCATTCGATCGGCGGCGCCGCGAGCAACGGATCCAGATCGAAGGGATCCGTCGGCGCCGGATCGACGAGCTCGGCGGGCCGGAGCGTGAGCGCCTGCTCTTCGTCGCATGCGGACAGCGAGGCCGCGACGACGAGAAGCGCGGTCAGGACCGAAAGCGATCCGTAGGAAATCCAATCGAGCGGACGTGACATCTCGGCTTCCTCTCATCGCCCCTGAACGGGGACACCACTGCGCAGCACGGGAACGAACTCGTGGAACCGGAAGCGATCCCAGGGGACCGGCGGGAGCAGGGTCGGCGTCGGTCCTCGACCGGAGGGCACGACGACCGGCGTGACCTCGACGCGATTCGGGAGCAGATGCTGCCCGAAGACGCGGGTCGGATGCGGGAGGCGCGGCCCCTCGATCAAGACCTCCGCAAAGACGTCGATGCCTTCGCGGCCGAGGAATTGCGCCTGGATCTCGCCGATGCCGGCGCGCACCTTCGCGAGCGCCGTGAACTGCGCGAGCTCGAGCATGCGGCGCTGGGCCTCGAGGGCGAGTCGCTGGGCGGTCCCGGGCGACATCGCCGTGCGTACCACGCCGCCGGGCGCGGGCGCCGGGTCGCGGCTCGCAGGCGGCGGCGCGTCGACGCTCGGAGGGCCCGACGGGCTCGGCCGCACGAGGCTGCCGATCGAATAGGCCGCCCCGGCCAGAGAGAGCGCGAGGCCCGCACCCGCCAGGATCGTTCCCGAGAGATCCTGTGCGGAAGCGAGGCCGTAGATGGAAGCCCCTGCTCCGGCGACCGAGAGGGACGTATTGATCGCCGCCGCCGAGGTCTGGGAGATCCAGCCGGCGGTCGCGGCCGCGGGCGCCGCGAGCCCGACGACATAGCCCGCGGCCAGCGCCGCGACCCCGATGCCGAGGGTCTGGAAGCCGATCGACACGCTGCCGGACTGGACCCCGGCGACGATCGCGCCCGCGACGACGAGCGCGCCGGAGAGGGCGAGCAGGATCGCCGCGACGAGCGAGATCTCCGCGCCGTTCGGATCGACGGCGTTGATCGGATCCCAGCCGACATAGGCGTAGGGGTTCGCGTACTGGTCGGCGGGATCGGGCGTCAGGAAGCTGGCGAGCTCGGGATCGTAGAAGCGGCTCCCCGCGTATTGAAGGCCCGAGCTCGGGTCCGTCGCATGGCCCGTGAACTCGCGCCGGCTCGTCGCGTCGGCATCGGCGACCTGCCCGGCGCCGTCGAA
This sequence comes from Myxococcota bacterium, assembly GCA_963169575.1. Taxonomy (GTDB): domain Bacteria; phylum Myxococcota_A; class UBA9160; order UBA9160; family UBA4427; genus UBA4427. The sequence goes on from CAUJGH010000292.1 coordinate 12,620, forward strand.
GCGGCGGACCTTTCCGTAGGCCGAATAACGATACTGCCGCTCGAGGACACCCCCGGCACCGGTGATCGCGATCGGACTGCCGAGATGGTCGAGATGGAAGTGCCGGATGCCCGCCTGCTCGGCGCAGCCGACGAGCGGGACGACCGGCAGCGCCAGCGCGACGACGAGCAGGCTCGAGCCGACCGCACCGCTCCGGGCGATGCGGAGCCCGAGGACGCAGCGCGATCGCCCGAGCGGGACGACGAGCAGGAGCCCCGCGAATACGAGGACCGCCATCCGGACCGGGGGCGACACCGCGCCCCGGGCGATCCCATCGCCCGCCGACGCCGACATCGCCGCCGATGCGGCCAACGCCGCCGCCCCGAGATCCGCCGTCCGTGTCGCGACGAGGCGATCGCCCAGGAAATACGACTTCGAGAGGGTGTCGCCGACCCGCTCGGCATGCCGCCCGAAGAAGCGCCGGGTCTGTCCGGCTCGCGTCTCGACGACGCGTCGGCCCTCGTGGTCGTAGCCGAGGAGCGTGACTTCGCCGCGGACGACGAGGGCACGCAAGGCGCCGAAGGCGTCGTAGGCGTAGTACTGATCGTCGCTCCCGTCCGAGCGGCGCCGCGCCGTGCGCCGGCCGTTCTCGTCGAACGCGAGCGTCGTATGGAGACCGGACGGATCCCCGAAGAGATCGAGCTGATGGGGGCCGAGGAGCGCGGGCCCGCCAGCCGACTGGCCGAACGCAGCGCCGTCGATCGCGCGAAGATTCCCGATCTCGTCGTAGGCGAACGCCTCCGGGCGGGCCCCGGCGACGCTCGTCAGCCGGCCGACCGCGTCGTAGGCATAGTCGGCGGTCCTCGAGAGGGGACCCGATCGATCTCGGGCGTCTTCGGCGCGGACCAGGCGTCCGTTGGCGTCGTAGTCGCGGTATTCGAGATCGCCGTAGACGACGCGCGGATCGAGGACCGTCGCCGAGAGGCTTCGGCTGCTGATGCGCGCGAGGGCATGATTCTCGGCGGGACCGTGGTATTCGAAGGCGTCTACGGTCGCGTTGCCGTGCTCGATCGCGAGGGGACGTCCGCGCAGGTCGTAGAGGACGTCGCGGACGTAGTAGGCGAGCCAGTTGCCCGCGGCATCGACCTGGGCGAGCCAGGACGGCTGGCCCGAGGCGTCGTAGCCGTGGCGGACGATCTCGCCGTCGGGATAGGTCGTCTGCTCGAGGCGATCGAGGTCGGCGCGCCAGCCCCAGCGCGTCACGCCCGTGACGCCCTGGATCTCGTCGACCTGGACGACGACCCGGCCGCGCACGTCCCAGGCATAGCGGTGGCGACTGTCGGGGCCTTCGACGGCCGTGAGCCGGCCGAGGCCGCGATTGGGCGTCCCGAGGACGGGCGTCGCCTCGTCGTAGCGGTAGCGATAGGCCATCACGCAGGCGGGCGCCGCCGAGGCGCAGAGCGCCGGATCCGGTGCGTCGCTCGCCCGGACACATTGGAGCACGACGCGGTTCATGCCGTCGTAGCAGGTCTGGACGCTCTGCCCCGGCTTCGGATCGTCGCGGAAGATCTCGTTGCCCGGCTCGTCATGGCGGACGGTC
>CAUJGH010000293.1 GCA_963169575.1 Myxococcota bacterium
CTCGACCCGGACGGCGACGGTCTCACCAACCTCGAGGAGCAGGCCGCGGATTCGGATCCGCGGCGCGCGGACACGGATGGGGACGGGCTCGACGACCATGCCGAGGTGACCACGCACGGGACCGACGTCCGCCTGGCGGACACCGACGCCGATGGGCTCGACGACGGCTACGAGATCGCGAACGGCCTCGATCCGCTCCGCAGCGACGATGCGGACGCCGACCCCGACGTCGACGGCCTCACGAACCTGCGCGAACAGCAGCTGCGGACCGACCCGCAGCTCGCCGACACCGACGGCGACGGCGCGCCCGACGGCGACGAGGCCAACATCCTGGGCACCGACCCGCTCGATCCCGGCAGCAGCGGCGTCCCGATCTCCACCTCGAGTCCGCTGCGCTTCGAGGCCGTCGACCAGCCGCTCTTCTCCTCCCTCCAGGCCGATCCCTGGATCATTCCGATCGTGGGCGAATCCTCGGCCGGATCGGCCGGGCAGATCGTCGAGGTCGACCAGCCGATTCCGCTCTGGAAGGCGCAAGCGATCTGGGACCAGGCGATCGCGACCTGCACGAGCCAGGTCATCGTTCGCAACGAGCCGCCGAACGCCTGCAAGACCACCGGCGCTTCGAACAGCACCTTCGGCACGCTCCGGATCTCCCCGACGACGAACGAGTGCATCACCGGCGTCGCCAACATCGCCTCCCGCTCACTGACCTGCTGCACCCTCTTCGGCATCCCCGACACGACGGACTCGATCGAGAACGGCTGTCAGTTGCCGGGCGGAATCGACAACTTCACGGTCGCCGCCATCAACGCGTTCGACGATCCGGTGCCGAACATCCCGACCTCGCTGAACGTCGGAGCCGCCATCGGCCCGCGACCGACCCAGCCACCGCCGCCGCAGGGCTTCGACGTCGGGGCCGAGGTCACGCACGCCGTCACCGTGAACGGCCAGATCGACGTGACCCTCGACCTCGAGGACGGCGGTCTGGTCGACCTGACGTATCAAACGGTCGCGGCGCTGCGTTCGGACCGCGCGTCGGTCGCAGCCGGTGAGACGTTCACGCTGGAGGCCTTCCACGATCCGATCGAGGCGGGCTCGGCGCTCACTTCCGAATGGCCCGCGGCGAGCTTCATCGCCGGCTACACGTTCGACATCACCGCGCAGCTCGACGTGCGCTACGCCAGCGTGGACCCGACCACGGGGGAGCAGATCTACCGGAATACCTCCGTGCTCGACGAGCATCTGGTGGAGACGGGCGAGCTCGTGGGCTTCCGGATGGGGCTCTTCGAGGGGCTCGAGATGCGCTTCATGAACGGCGTGCCCTTCGCGCCCGAGGGCTATCGGGACGTCCTCTTCGAGATTCCGCCGCTTCCGGCGGGCCTCGGCATCGATTTCGGGTTCACCTTCCCGACCACCTGCCCGACGCTGCTGCTCGAGCCGACGCCGCCTTGTCTCACGCTGCCGGACGTGCCCGCTTCGGTGGATCTGGCCGGCATCCGATTCCAGATCCCGGACCTCGAGAGTCCGGCCGGCGACGACTACGACCCGGGCGCGTTGGCGCTCGGCACCTCGATCCTGGCAGAGCCCAAGCGCGGCTTTCTCGAGCCGGACGGCGCGCTCGTGAACACGATGCCCGGTCGTTATCGGCCCGCGACGAACTTCACGAACGACACCAGCCTGTTCGAGCAGCTCTTCGCAGACCAGACGAGCCTCTCGTCCGACGCGATCCGCGGCGAGATCGACGTCGACGGGCTGATGGCGCTGGCGAGCTCCGGCACCTTCCTCGCCGGCGCGAACTTCTCGGATCCGAGCGGATTGCTCGGCCTCTCGGTCGACGTGCTCGACAGCGACGCGGTCTTCTGGAACCACTTCGAGCAGACCCTGACCTTCTCGCCCAACCTGGTCGCGGACGTGCGCTTCAGCGCGCCGGTCGAGATCTTCGACGAGGACCTCGGCCAGTTCGTGCCGCTCGCCGCCGGCCAGGCCGTGACGATCGCGGCACGGGCCGAGGTCGGGAGCGTCCCGCAGGCGCTCCTCGACCTCGGCCTGCCCACCCGACTGCAGGTGAAGCAGCCGGCGGGGGGCGTGCAGGTCAGCGTCGACTACAGCTTCCGAGAGAACCGTTTCGACAATGCGACCTTCCCGCTCTGGACGATCGCCTGGCAGAACACCTATCTCCAGCTCTCGCTCGACGGCATCATCTTCGACACGATGGAGGAGGCCGGCGCCCCGCTCACGATCGCGGCGTTCCGCTCGACCTATTCGGCGACCGAGCCGTTCGAGGAGGCGCGCCGCGGAGGAAGCGATCCCTTCGTCGGAGTCGACGGCCACACCTTCGCGGGCGGCTCCTTCGTCGTGCTCGACCTCGCCGCCGATGCGGATGGGGACGGACTCACGAATGCGCTCGAGGACCTCTCCTGCTCTTCCCGTCAGGATGCGGACAGCGACGACGACGGGATCGCCGACGGCCTCGAGGATGCCAATCGCAACGGTCTGGTCGACGCAGGCGAGACGCATCCGTGTGTGGCCGACAGCGATGGAGACGGCCATCCGGACGGCGCCGAGCGCGGCCTGCTGAGTCCCACGCCCGATCCCGACGGAGCCGGCCCGCTGCTCGGCACCGACCTCGCGCTCTTCGTCCCGACCAGCACGCCGACGCTCGCCAGCGATCCGCTCGATCCGGACAGCGACGACGACGGTCTCTTCGACGGCGCCGAGCTCTCCGCCTACGGCACGAATCCCCTGCTCTTCGACACGGACGGCGATGGCTTCGGGGATGGCGCCGAGATCGCGGCCGGAAGCGATCCGCTCGATCCGAGCTCGGCGCCCGCGCCGCAGGTTCCAGCGCTCTCGCCCGAAGGAACGGGTCTGTTGGTCGGGCTGCTGATCGGGCTCGCGTTCTGGCTCGAAGGCGGACGTCGAGCGCGCAACACGCGCTGACGCCCGAGTCGGATCGGACGGCGGACGACCACGGGGTTCGGCTCGCCGACGGTGGAGTTCCGTCGGCGCGTCATGGCTCCGCGAATGCCTCAGAGCACCACGAGCGAATCGACGGGCGACCCCGTCCCGCCTTCGAGCGCGAGGGGCGCCGTCATGAACTGGAACGTCCGGCGCCCGAGCTCGGCGCAGGCGCGCGCGAGGGCCTCGAAGCCGGCGTCCGCCCCGCAACGGATCTGCTCGGTGTCGCCGGATGCGGGCGTCACGCCCTGTGCCGCCGCCGCTTCGGCCAGCTCCCAGCCGTGGACGGGCTGGCCGGGCCGAACCTGGTCGGTTCCACGCAGGCGCGGCGTGTCGTAGAGGACGCCGCGGGTCACGACGCCAGGATCTTCGTCGCCCTGGGCGCCTGATCGCGGAGATCAGGTCGAGCGCGACGGGCAGACGAGCACCTATCCGAGGCGGCATGCCGGGGCCCCGTGGCCGAGGTCTTCTCAGGGCATCGGCCCGTCGTAGGGCGGGTTCGCGAGGCCGCGCATGTGCGCGACGAGGCCCATGATCTCCTCGTCGGACATCGATGTGCCCCAGGGCGCCATCGTCGCCGACTTCCCGACCGCGGCGCCGCCTTCCTTGACGACCTTGAAGAGATGCTCGTTCGACAGGGCGTTCATGTAGTTGCCGTCCGCGTGTTTGGCGGGCGTCGGCGTCAGGCCGGCGCTCAGCGGGCCATCGCCGGCACCGGTCGCGCCATGGCAGGACGAGCAGTTCGCGGCATAGAGCTCGTCCGCGGGGCGGGTCGCCTTCACGCTCTGCTCTTCGGCGGAAACGGGCGCGAGACGGGCCGCAGTCGGAGCGGCCTCGGCGGACTGAATGGCCGACGCGAGCCGCGGCGCGAGCCGCTTCAGCCGATCCTTCTCGACCTCGATCCGGACCTTCTCGGCGATCGCGCGGGCCGCCGCGGACTGGTTCGGGACGGAGTCATCGACCTCGCCGCAGCCGGAGACCGAGAGGGTCAGGCAGGCGATGAACGAGGCGGTGCCAAGGCGATGGAGGTACACGGCGAAAGTCCTCTCGAGAGATGTTGGGGGCCGCAGCAGTGCCCGGACCGGGCAGCGGATCGGGCCTTGCGGGACGGCCAGAAACTACGAATTTTGGCGCGCCTGCGCACGCCCTCCCGGCGATCTTCGCGAACGAGGCAACCTTTCGCGGCAGGGCGATCCCGAGGCCCGCCGATGCCCCGTCGCCTCATGCGTAGACCGGATCGCCTGCGTCGCTCCGGCCCGCCGTCCAGCCCGGATCGAGCGCTTCGAGG
>CAUJGH010000294.1 GCA_963169575.1 Myxococcota bacterium
AGGGCATCGAGAGCCTCGCATCGGTCGGGCGGGCCGGCATCGGCGGCCCGGGCGGTGGAGCGCATCGAACCGGATTCAAGGCGGCCCGTAAAGGCCGAGCTCGAGCTGTCGCCCGCCGGGTCGCCGAAACGCGGCGGTCGAGAGCGCGGGGGCAGGGCGATCGAGGCCATGGCGGCGGGCCCAGATCCGGAAGCTCGCGCCGATCTGATCCGCGAAATGTCCCTCGCCCTTCATGCGACTGCCGAAGCGCGGATCGTTGAGCGCGCCGCCGCGCAGGCTCTCGATCCTGTGGAGCACCTTCTCGCGGCGAAGCGGTTGATGGGCGGCGAGCCAATCGGTGAAGAGCGTCTTCAGGCCGTGAGGCAGGCGCAGAACGATGTAGCTCGCGTAGCCCGCGCCGGCGTTCTTCGCGGCTTCGAGCAGGGCGGGGATCTCGTGGTCCGTGAGGCCGGGGATGACGGGCCCGAGGATCGCGCCGACCGGGATGCCGGCGCCCGCGAGGGCCTCGATCGCGCGCAGGCGCTCCTGGATCGACGACGCTCGCGGCTCGAGCGAGCGCTGCAGCGCGGAGTCCAGCGTCGTCAGCGAGAGGCAGACGGAGATCGCGCCGTCGCTCGCGAGCGGGCGGAAGAGGTCGATGTCGCGGGCGACGAGGGCGTTCTTCGTGACGATCGTGATCGGATTTCGGAACTCGGCGAAGACGGCGATGCAGCGGCGCGTCAGCTCGAGGCGCCGCTCGATCGGCTGATAGGCGTCCGTCACGCCGGAGAGCGCCACGACCTGCGGGACCCAGCGCGCCGCTGCGAGCTCCCGCCGGAGCAGCTCGGGCGCCCGCTCCTTCACGAGGATCTTCGTCTCGAAATCGAGCCCTGCGGAATAGCCGAGGTATTCATGGGTCGGGCGCGCATAACAGAAGGCGCAGCCGTGCTCGCAGCCGCGGTAGGGGTTGAGGCTGGCATCGAAGGGGATGTCCGGGCTGCGATTGAACGTCAGCGCCGTCCGCGACGGATCGGGGAGGTATTGCGTGCGCTGGGGCGGGGCGACCGCGTCGCCGGGCGCCCGGACGTCCGGGGCGGTCTGGGCGTCCGGAAGGTCCGGGGCGAGCGCCGCGCGGGCGGCGGCCTCGGCTTCGGCCCGGGCCTCGAGGTCGACCTCGAGCTGGAAGCGCTCGAAGCGGCCCGTCGGGTTCGACAGGGCCCCGCGGCCCTTGCGCGGGGAGCCGGCCGCCGGACCGGCCAACGAGGCGCTCACGGGGGAGGGAGCGACGAGAGTGCGAGTCGGATGGGGCGTGGGCACGAAGCGAAAGTAAGGAGAAAATCGGGCAGGAGCAATGACTGCCGACTGGGGATCTCGTTCGGATCGCCTCCCGCCTCCCGCCTCCCGCTCTCGTCCGCTGCGGACCACCGCCCGCGGATCGCGCGGCCCCGAGCAGCCGCGATCCCCTCGATCAGGCGGGCCCGGGCCGCCCGAGATAGCGCTCGAGCTGCCGTCCCAGGGCTGGAGCGAAGGCGCGTGCATGGGCGAGCTCTTCCAGGACCTGGCGCAGCGTGCGCGGCCCTGCGGCCAGCGGATGGGCGCGAAAGAACGCGGCGAGCGGGCGCGCCAGGGACGGATCGAGAGCGGCGCTCGTCCCGGCGACGACGCGGGCGAGCAGGATCGGCGGCCAGTCGCGCTCGAGCGTTCGCCAGCGGGCCATGAGGTGTCGCCACGCGGCTTCGGCGGCGTCCGGGCGGGCGAACGCGGCGATCATCAGCGCCGCGCGATCGACCGCGGGCGCGAGCGCGGCGTCGTCGATTGCGGCGAACGTTCGGTCGAGGGTGCTCGAGGAGGGAAAGTCGGCGAGGGCGAGCAGCCAGCGCCGACGGGCCTGCGGGGTCTCGGCGGCGCGGGCGGCGGCGACGAAGCGGGCGTGGAGCGCCGCGTCGCCCGCGCTTGCAGCGATCCGGACCTGGGCGTCGGCGAGCTCGGGGACGAGCGGCAGGCCGCGGGCGAGAGCGCGTGTCGTCCGCGTCGCGCAATCGTTGCGGACTGCAACTGCGGTGCCGATCCGGCCCACGATCGAGATCGCGCGCGCGCGCCGCTCGCGCGCGACCGCGTCGTCGTCCGCGCGCGGCTCGAGTCCCAGCGCGTCGATCTGGCCTCCGAAATAGATGACGACCCAGGCGCGGAGCCTCGCCTCGACCGCGGGATCGAGACCGGCCGTGACGCGCTGGAGCAGCCGGTCGAGCACCCGCTCGATGGCGAAGAGCACATCCGGATCCTGGTCCTGGCCGAGGCTCGCGACGAGATCGAGCAGCCGATCGAGGGGCGAGAGGCACGCGAGCTCGGCGAGCAGGTCGGCCCAGTCCGCGGCGCCATGCTGCACGCGGAAGAAGCCCGTCTCACCGGCATTGCCGTAGATCCAGGTCAGCGCGGCGCCCTGGCCGGAGACGCGATCGCGTGTCTTCGAGACGAGATGGCGGATGGCCCGGGCGTTGCCATCGCTGCCGCGGCCGACGCGACCGACCCAGGGAATCGTCCAGCGCGCGCGCTCGCCGGACGACTTTCCCACGCCGGCCTGGAACCGCTCCTGGCGCAAGCGGATCGCGTCGCGGCCGTCGCCGTCGTCGCGCTCGACGCGCACGAGCGGATAGCCGGTCTGCAGCGTCCACGGCGCGAGGATCTTCTCGATCGGCTGATCGGCGACCTCCGACAGCGCCGTCCAGAGATCCGACGCCGAGGCGTGTCGTTCGCGGTGGCGCCGCATGTAGAGGAGGATGCCTTCGCGGAAGACTTCGCTGCCGAGGTAGCGCTCGAGCATGCGCAGGACGGCCGCGCCCTTGGTGTAGGTGATCGCGTCGAAGTTCTCGTGTGCCTCCTGCGCGCTCCGGATCGGCGGCGCGATCGGATGGCTGGTCGAGAGGGCGTCCTGCTCGAGCGCCTCTTCGCGGCGGTGGGCGAACTCGCGCCAGACGCGCCAGTCGGGCTGCCAGCCGTCGAGGATCTCGTAGGCCATCCAGGTCGCGAACGACTCGTTCAGCCAGAGATCGTTCCACCACGCCATCGTCACGAGATTCCCGAACCACATGTGCGAGAGCTCGTGGGCGATCGTCTCGGCCGAGCGGCGCAGCTCGGCGGGGCTCGCCTTCGCGGCATCGAGCAGCAGGATCGAATCGCGGAACACGACCGCGCCGGCGTTCTCCATCGCGCCGAACGCGAAGTCGGGCAGGGCGATCAGATCGAGCTTCTCGTAGGGATGCGGAGAGTCGAACCAGGTCTCGAGTCGCGCGAGGCTCTCGGCCGCGGCCTCGCGCGCGAAGCTCGCGAGGTTCTGGCGGCCGGGCAGCGAATGGATGCGGATCGGCGTCGGACCGACGTGCAGCGCCGGCGAGCTCTCGAAGGGGCCGACGACGAGGGCGACGAGGTAGGCCGAGAGCGGGGGGGTCGGCGCGAAGTGGACGGTCTTGCGCCCGCGCGCGGCCTCCTCCTCGAATTCGATCGGCGAGTTCGAGATCACCGTCTGGTCGGCGGGCACCGTCGCGGCGATCCGATAGCGCAGCTTCAGCGCCGGCTCGTCGAAGGCGGGAAAGAAGCGCCGGGCATCCGTCGGACAGAGCTGCGTCGCGAGCCACGGCGATTCGCGATCGCTCGAGCGATAGAGGCCGCGCAGATCGCGCCGCACCCGCCCGCGAAAAACGAGCTCGAGGCGCACCGGCCCGGCCGCGAGCGGCCGCTCGAAATGCAGGCGGATCCGCTCGTCCCGGGGGCGCATCTCGATGCGGGCCTTCAAGCTGAGGCCGTCGCAGCGGGCGCTCGCCCGCGAGACGTTCAGATCTGCGGCGTGGAGCTCGAGCACGCGGGTCGCGCGGCCGAGCTGAAGCGCATAACGCGCCTCGCCGCGGAAGCCGGGCCTCGCGGGATCGAGCTCGAAGCGGAGCTCGGCGGATTGCGGCCGGACGTGCGGGGAGAGGCGGGGGTTCGAGCGACTCGGCACGGGCCTCTCCTCGTCGGGATGGTTCGATCGCGCCGAGGCGACCATCGGGATTCTGCGGGGTGCGCGGGGGCGTCGTCAACGCCCCGGTCGGCTCCTCGGGCCGCGCTCCCGCCGCGCGATGCCGACGTCCCAGATCGCGCGCAGGCGGCCGAACGCCTCGCGTTGGCGGCCGCGCCAGCCCAGGGCCGGGCCGCTCGCGACGAGGCCGCAAGCGTCGAGGCCGCGCGCCCGGGCCAGATAGAGGACGCGGGGCAGGTGGAACGCCTGAGAGACGAGCAGGACCCGGCGATCGGCGAATCGCCGGGCGAGGTGGTCGATCGAGTCGATGGTGCGGAGCGCTTCCCGGTCGAAGAGCAGCGACTCCCGCGGAACGCGCGCCGCGACCAGCAGCGCCGCGAGGGCCTCGACCTCGTCGCCCCCTTCCGCGAGGGCCGCGTCGGCGGCTCGCCCGCGTCCACTGCAGAGGATCGGCTTGCCGCCGAGGGCGTGGTAGGCCGCGGCGGAGGCGAGAGCGCGGCCCACGAGGAATCGACTCGGCCGCCCGCTCCGCGTCCGAGGCGGACAGCCGAGCGCCACGATCAGATCGGGCGGATCGATCGCAATGAGGTCGTCGACGGAGGGAAGAATGCGCATCGTCGTCGGCAGTCTATCCGCTCGCGCCGCATCGCTCGCCCCTCGAACCGGGACCCGATCTCGTGTATCCGTTCGCTCCACGCATCCCAGGAGATCGCTTCCCATGGCCAGCATCTTCACGAAGATCATCGCCGGCGAGCTGCCCGGACATTTCGTCTGGAAGGACGATCGCTGCGTCGCCTTCCTCACGATCGCGCCCCTCAAGCCCGGCCATACGCTCGTCGTCCCGCGCGAAGAGGTCGATGCCTGGACGGACCTCGATCCGAAGGTCCTGCAGCATCTCGCGGTCGTCGCCCAGTCGATCGGCCGCGCCCTCGACCAGGTCTACCGCCCGGAAAAGGTGGGACTCACCGTCCTCGGTCTCGAGGTGCCCCACGTGCATCTTCACGTCTCGTGCATCTGGGGCCCACACGACCTCGACTTCGGCCGGGCGGATGCGAAGGCGACCGCCGAGAGCATCGCTGCCGAGGCGAAGAAGATCCGGGCGGCTCTGCGCGCGGCCGGCCATCGCGAGGTCGAGGGCGCCTGACCCCGGGCGTTCGTGCGAGCCCCGACCGCTCCGCGGCCGAGGCGCTCGATTCCCGGCTTCTCAGATCCCGAAATGGTCCCGGATCAGCTTGAGGTTCATGCGGTCCGAGAGCAGCCGCTTGCCGAGCCCGACGAGGCGCGCCTCGTTGCCCACCGCATAGCGGAGCTTCGGTCGCCGCGACGTCAGCGCCTGCGCGACCGCGTCGGCGACGATGGCGGGCTTCGGTGCCTTCGGAAGCGACTCCCGGATCGTCTGCTCGCAGCGCGCCTGCCGCTCCCGATAGGCCGAGTCGGGCTCGGCTTCGCCCCAGTCCATGACGTCGTTGAAAGCGGTGTCGATGTCGCCCGGCTCGATCAGGCTGACCGAGAGGCCGAAGGGATGAACCTCGTTCGCGAGCGAGAAGACCAGCGCCTCGATCGCGGCCTTGGTCGCCGAATAATGGGCCTGGAACGGGATCGGCGCGCGGCCCGAGAGCGAGCCGACGAAGAGGAGCCGCCCCGCGCCCGCGGCGCGCATCCGCGCGATCACCGGCCGCGCCACGCGCAGGACGCCGAAGACGTTGGTCTCGAACTGGGCGCGGGCGCGTTCGAGCGACGTCTCTTCGACCGAGCCGTAGATCCCGAAGCCCGCGTTGCAGACGAGGCCGTCGAGGCGGGCGCAGCGCGCGAAGACCGCGGTGAGGCCGGCCTCGACGGAAGCGTCGTCGCAGACGTCCATCGCGATCCATTCGATCCCTGCGTCGTCGCCGCCCGGCTGCGGGCGGGGCTTGCGGCTCGTGCCGAAGACGCGCCAGCCGAGCGTGGCCATGCGGCTCGCCATCGCGGCGCCGAGGCCGGAGGAGGCGCCCGTGATGAGCACGCTCGGTCGATCCGCCACTTCCGCTCCTAACGCAGGTTCCGCCGCGCGATCTGGCGCAGGATGATCGGCCATCCGAAGACGAAGGGATGCCGGCGCTGACGCTCCGAGAGCTCGAGCTTGCGGCCGGTATGGCGCTCGAGCTTCCAGAGCACGTACGGTACCCAATCACCGAAGGTGAAGGCCGTCTTGAAGAGTCGAACGAGGCCGAGGCTGCGGCCGAGCAGGCGCATCGCCCGCCAGCGCAGGCGGCCGGCGGTGAGCGCGCCGGCGGTCATCGGGATCGCGAACGAGCGCGGATGCTCGACGACCCCGCCGAGCCGGCCCTCGCTCGCGAGCCAGCGGATCGCGCTGGCGCCGACGGCGTCGTAGCGCTCGGCGTTCGCGAGGTAGAGCCCCCGGATCGTCTCGTCGGTCTCGGGGCGCCGCTCGCTGTCGTAGCTGCGGCGGAAGGCTTCGTTCCAGAAGGCCGCGAGCGAGAAGCGGAGCCAGCCCGCGCGGCGCGGCAGCAGGAAGAGCAGCCGGTACACCATCGCGACGATCGCGTTCGCGAGGCAGGTCGTGAAATAACGCCGGGCCTCGTCGTCGCGGCAGGCGAGCAGGCGCGCCGGCTGGGCGAAGCGGGCGAAGACGTAGGGATGGCGCGCGTGCAGGGAGCTGCCCTGCTCGAAGTCGCCGCGATCGATCACACCGTATTTGGTGCGGAGCGTGCGGCCTTCGAAGTCCCACTCGAGGTAGTAGACGCTCGGCGGGGCGAGGCGATTCGCGAGCGCATGCAGGACGCGGTCGTGGGCCCGGCCGTAGGCGTCGACCACGAGCCAGAAGTCGAGCACGCCCTCGTCGGTCGTCTGGCGCAGGCAGGAGCCGTAGAAGAGGACGCCGAGCACGGCATCGCCGTGGCGGCGGGCGAGCTCGCCGGCGAGCGCCTCGACGCC